>CAIXKO010000531.1 GCA_903919925.1 uncultured Bacteroidota bacterium
ATGGTGATGCGGTGATCGATGATGATGGTACGGTAAGCTTTATGGGAACACTGAATGCAACCGATCAGAGTATCGTGATCAACTATAATAATATTGGATGGAACCTCGTTGGGAACCCATTCCCTTGTGCCTTGGATATCAATGCTTTTTTGAATGACGCGGACAATGTGAAATCGATCGATCAGAGTTTTAGTGTAATCTATGTTCCAACTTTAACAAATTATCGATATGTATCAATAGCCCAGGGAGCAAACTACCTATTGCCTCCCGGAGAGGGCTTCTTTGTGAAGAGTCAAGCCAGTCCGACCAGTGTTCCGGTGGGCACCATTAAATTCAAAACAAGCATGAAAAGCAGCACTTCCAGTGCCTATCATTCCCCGCCACCAAAATGGCCAGCCGTGGAATTGGTGGCTGAGGCTGGAAAAGATAACTTCAATACCTGGATCCGGTATATCCCCGAAATGACCAAAGGCCTGGATCCTGGATATGATGCAGGTTTATTCAATGCCGGCAAGACTGGGTTTGCATTGTATTCACGATTGGTGGAGGATAATGGAGTTGATTTTGAACAACAGTGTTTGCCCGATTATGATATGCAGAACCTGGTGGTTCCCATCGGGCTGATCGCGAAACAAAACACAACAATCAATTTTAAGGCAATTGTGACTGATTTTCCTGCCAATTACAAAGTTTATCTCGAGGATAGGTTTACCGGAAAATTTAACCGTTTAGATGAATCCGGCAGCTTTTACTCCATTGTTTTAGCTTCTGCCAGCACGGGTATGGGTCGCTTTTATTTGCATACCACCCAGGGAACTCTTGGAATTGAAAATGAAATTTACGATGGTTTAACCATTTATCCATTGCCACAGGAAGAGAAAATCCGCGTGTTGGGAGCTCTTACGCTTCCTGCCCTGGCCTCAGTATATAGTGTGGATGGCAGCCTGGTATCCACGTTTATACTTACCAACCCGGCTGAAAATGAGATTCCGCTAAAACAGGTAAGCAATGGAGTTTATGTTCTTCAAATCCAATCAGATAAACAGTTCGTTAAAAGGAAAATCAGTTGGAACAATAATTAGAATACAAAATTTAGTGTTTATGAAAAATATAGTTGAAGATATATTAATAGAAAAGATATCCCGTAAGGATGCTCTTAAAAAAGCCGGCAAGTACGCAGCCTTTACTGCAGCAGCATCCGTTATCCTGTTAACTCCAGTGCAAGGTCAGGATGCCGGGGGTGCAGGCAGTTTGGGTGCTGGATCAGGCTTCTCCACACGAACGGGCAGTGCTCCTCCGGATGGAGGTTCCGGGAGTCCATCTCCGTTTACCAAACCCGAGTCCGGTTCTTCCGGTTCTTCCGGAAATTCCGGATTCAGGGATTCACCGTGGAAGTAGGGGGGCGGTAAGTTTTAACGAATGAATTATTTAGAACGAACCGTTGAGGACAAAAAAGTAATTTGGTTTCGCAATAGTAACCGGTATATGCTGGCAGAAATGCCTGCATTTGAAGTGATTGAACGGTTGTTTGATGGTATTCCTAAAGATGATATAGTAAGTTGGTGCTCCAGTTATTATGATTTGCCCACATCAGTGAGCAGCCGGTTTATTGATGAAGTAAAGACTTTATTTGATCAGCAAATCATCGCTGAATATGGACAACCGGGCGAAGTTCCGTTTAGTACTGAATTTGCTGTTCCGGATCCACTACTGTACGTACAGTATTATCGGATATTTGATCAAACTTATCGTGCAGATTATGAAACAATTAATCTGTACGATTTTTTTAATTCCATTTTTGGTCATTTGGTATTGAATAATCCTCCTGAAACTGATCATTGCTTTCAGATCTTTCTTAACAATGGTAATTTTGTATTAAACCTGGACGGAAGCCTCATGGGAACCTGGGATTCCATGTCCTTAAATTTGCTGGCGGGTAAGTTGTTCCTGGAGCTTCTCAATAATCAACATAAAAAATCGTCAGCCGATTGGATGGCTGTTTTTCACGCTTCTGCAGTTGGTGATGGCAAGAATTGCATTGTTTTCACCGGAGATTCCGGAAATGGAAAAAGCACCGTTTCTGCGCTATTAATGGCCAGCGGTTTAGACTTGCTGGCCGATGATATTGTACGGGTAGATGCATCTTTGCATCATGTTTTTTACTTACCGGTTGCCCTCTCGATCAAGAAAAATGCTCTGGATACCTTACTGCCGCTCTTCCCTGAGCTCGAATTTGCTGATGAGTTTTACAATCCAATCCAGAACAAAACTTTTTGCTACCTGGCGCCTAACGATTTGGCAAACCGATGTGTTCTTAGCTATCCGTGCAAAGCTTTTGTTTTTGTTAAGTACCAAAAGGATTGCGGGTTAGTTCTCGAAACCATGCCCCACGATATCGCCTTTCAGCACCTGGTTCCCTCCTCGTGGATATCACCGTTACCCAAGGTA
>CAIXKO010000532.1 GCA_903919925.1 uncultured Bacteroidota bacterium
GGACATTACCGTAACATTATCAGGAAGGGAGAAGGGCGGCAACTCGCACCAATTGGTCCGGTCCCAATCGTAAAAAGGATCGGCAATGGTTGTAGCCCTGATGGTTGAGGGCACAGAGCCATTAATATCGCAACTGATATCCGCAATCATTCGTATTTTAAAATCCGCATTGATCATTTCATCAGGTTCCCACAATTTAGGAGAAGCGGGATCCCAAAAATGAGCTGCAAAAAGCAAATCTGTGGATGAACTGAATTTATTGAAGCACGACTGGTAATCCAGCGGGTTATTGCAAAAATTGTCAAAATCGAATGGTTCTCCGCTTTTATGACAAACATAGTGGCATGGATCGATCCGGCAAATCGCAGGTGATTTTTCCGGATTGCCTATGTAATCTTCAGCGGATAAAATGGGAATACCCAGCTTTCCAAGTGATTCCATTGCACCCATAGCCACGCGGCCACCACCGGTTACCACAATCCTAAGATTACCCACATCGAGGTTTTCAAGATACCCCTCCATCTCCGCTCTATCGTGGCACCAGTGAGCAGGCTTGAGTGAATACCTCCCGGTTTTAAGTCCCCAGGCAAGGATGCCATTATAAGCGCCAACAATTCCGGCCCAACGGCCAAAGGCGATCAATCTGAGATTTCGTTCATCCTTGAGATATTCATAGTCTACCAGTGTGATTTTTTTTCGAACGATTTCCTTAAGCAATTTTTGATTGTATGCTTGTTTTTTTGCCACATGGGCAAAGAACATGTACTTTTTACCCTCCAGAAGGGTGGAAATACTTACTTCCTTCACCCCGATCAGCCAATCGCAATCGGACAAATCCTCCTGAAGGGGAACTCCGGCTGCAGCAAATTCATCATCATTAAAACATCGGTTCTGACTAGGTTGAACTACAATTTCCACATTGGCATAGTTAGTAATAATTTCAGCTGCGATAGCGGGAGTAACTGCTACGCGACGGTCGGGTGGAGTTTTGGTTTCCCTCAGGATTCCTATTTTTATTCGTACCATGGATGAGCTGTCATTTGAAGGCCCTTAAATTACATTTTTTTGGTGTATATTTGCAGCCTTATCGGGGCTGACCTGGTTTTGACAGCAAGGTGAACTGGTAGGAAAGCATGTCGAGCTATGCAAAAACGCTCGTTAATCAGGTTTGCAAAACATCAACTGGCGAATCTAATTACGCTCTCGCCGCCTAGTCGAAATAATAGTAGATGAGGCAAAATCCCGGTACTAGGTACTGGGACGGGACATCACGCCGGAGGTAATGACCTGTTCCATCCGGATCCCGTGGTGCTGACCAATACAGGGATAGTTTCTGCCCCGCTCCGTGGCAGCGATGAAATTCAGGAGATAGGGTTCTGATCGGTTGCCGTATACCAGCCAGAGCATGAAAACCCAAATCCGGCTAAACATGTAGAAACCCTATGGGTTCCTTGTTTGGACGCGGGTTCGATTCCCGCCAGCTCCACACTTTCCCAAGTAGAGCTCTGTAGATCAAGAAGTTAGAAATAACAAAAATGACTTACAGACAATTTTTAAAGGGCTTTGTTTTGCCTGCTGTCTGCGCTCTCATTAGAAAGGGTGATCAGACATGAAAAGACAAAAAGTAATTATCCTCCCGCAACTAAATGATTGCAAGGGGGATTTGTTGGGCAACTGGTTCATATACTACAGTTGCCGTAATCCGAAAACGGGCCGGATGGAACGTTTGCGGGTGTATAATGGCTTCTCCGGCATCCCTACAGCTGCTGGCAGGCATAAGCATGCTGAAAAGTTAATCGCCGACCTTACCAACAGGCTAAAAGCCGGATGGACGCCTTTTCAGGAGGATAACCTGGTGATCTATGATGATCATGTGATGTATGAAAACATTGCCAAGAATTTCGGACGTAAGCAAAAAGGTATCCGGAGCGTCAGAACTTTGGTTTCAGAATTCCTGAGCAGCAACAAAAATCTTTGGGCACCCAAAACGCATGGTACTTATGTGAGTAAGCTGAGGATACTTACGCAATGGTGCGAGAGCCAACACCTCGTAAAAAAAGATGTTTCTGTTCTTACTCAACCGGTGATGAAAGATTTCTTCGATTTCCTGCTTGCAAGGGATCTCAGTGAACGTACCATCGAGAAATATAAGCAGGTGTTAACCCGGCTGTTTGACTATTTGCTGGATCAAAAGCAAATTCACGAAAGTCCGTTAACCGGGATCATTGCCCGTGGGAAAGTGGTTGACCAGGCACCAAAACCAATACTCAAAGATGATCTTGAGTTATTGAAAGCGGCTATCATGGTACAAGATCCGCAGCTCTGGCTGGCCTGCCAGTTTCAATATTATTGTTTTATCAGGCCGGGAACTGAGCTTAGATTACTTAAAGTTCAGGACATCAACCTGCAGGGGAAAATAATCACCATTACCAGTGAGCGGGCAAAAAACCGTACTACTGAGATTGTTCAGATCCCTAATCAGTTTCAGGTAGAACTAACCACCAAGTATAACCTGCAGGATATACCGAAGGATTTTTTTGTGTTTGGGCGCCATGGATATCCGGGTCCGGAACCGATGGGGAAAAACACTTTCCGGGTTCGGTTCAATCACATACGGGATGCACTGAAATTATCGAAGGAGTATAAATTCTATTCCTGGAAACATACCGGAGCAACTGCAGCCGTGGATGCCGGAATCCCGGAGCGGCACCTGATGAACCAACTCCGGCATAAATCTTTTGAATCGACCGATCATTACTTTCGCCGGCACGTAGGATACAGGAGCCCGGCTATTCAGGATGATTTCCCGGATATCTAAACCAGGTAAAATTCACAAACCCCTGGCTGAACTCCTTCATATTTAAGTGATATGCTCCTGTTTTTGAGTATGTAGTGATTGTTATCAATCTCATACACGGTAAAGAAATCAAGCATCGAAGGGTCAGTTATTGTCCAGGTAACAACCTTTCGTTTTTTCCACCAGGTTAAGTAGTCTTTCCAGAGCTGTGCATACAATCCGGTTTCACCCTGCCACTTCAAACTGAGTGATGCTTCAGGCAGCAGTTCTCCTTCCGGGTCGAATGCATCGGATGAACCATAAGGGTAAAGTGTACCGGTTGAATCCTCAACCATCCCCCGGTAGAATAAGAAGCGAAGGCTGCAAGGCAGCGATGCGCTGCGAATGATAGAACTGGAAAGTTGGGCCGCATGCGGACATCGGATGAAGGGCCCTCCAATCGAACGCTGGAAATGTATCATTGGCAAAGTGGATGCCAGTGCGTTATACTCGTCCGGTTTATCTCCAATAATGAAATCCTGAAAGTCATTGGAAAAAACCTTCCAGGAGTATTCTGTTACCCCGTTAACTTCTTCCCC
>CAIXKO010000533.1 GCA_903919925.1 uncultured Bacteroidota bacterium
GGAATACTCTTTTTATGTTCCACACAACGTGCCTGGATTAATCGATGCCATGGGGGCCGGTCTGTTCAACAAACGGCTGGAGGAGGGCTTTGAAAAATCGCGGCCCTATAGCTTTGCCGCCCATGCCCTCGACCGCACGGAGGGGCAAACAGCGGAGTTTTACATTAACCATGGAAACGAGGTGAATATGCAGGCTGCCTGGCTTTTCAATTATTCCGGAAAGCCTGAACTCACTCAAAAATACGTCAGGGAAATCATGGATTCCTACTATGGTTCCGATCCTTATCACGGTTGGGAAGGCGATGAAGATGAAGGCCAGATGGGAGCCTGGTACGTGATGAGTGCCATCGGTCTGTTTTCCATGGATGGCGGAACATCCGCTGACCCTGTTTTTGACATCAGCACACCGTTGTTTGATAAAATCACCATCCGCCTGGATAGCAAGTATTACAGTGGAAAAACTTTCACTATTGAAACTCTCAACCGCACAGAAAAAGCAATCTATATTAAATCGGCCTTGCTGAATGGAAAGAAACCCGATAGGATGCAGGTGCGATGGGCCGACATAGTGAACGGAGGGAAACTGGTTTTAGAACTCGAAACGCCTTGAGGATATGAAAAAACAGGGAGGGTTGGAGCAGGGCATTCAATACCGGATATTCAGATCAGAACCGGTCATTTTAATGATGTTGATAATTGCCATCTATGCTTGTGATAACGGTTGCGATCCGCCGGTGGACTTTCCTCCGCAAGGCACTTTTACCGATAGCCGTGATAACCGCGAATACCGGTATCTAACTATTGGCACCCAGGTTTGGATGGGAGAAAACCTGGCCTGGCTGCCGGAAGTCACCCACCCGGACTCGGTCTCTTTGGTAAAGAAATGCTATTACGTTTGCGGATACTATGGCGAAAGTGTTACTGTAGCAAAATCAAGCCAGGCTTATGCTGCCGTTGGTGTCAGGTATAACTGGCCGGCGGCCGTGAACGGTGGTTCCGGCACTGGTGATACCCTGGTTGGAGAGCAGGGAGCTTGTCCGCCGGGGTGGCATGTGCCCGGTGATCAGGAATGGGCAATTTTGGAGCAATATCTGGGCATGAGTGAGGGGGAAACTCAAAAGGATGGCTGGCGTTACTCGGGCGATGTTGGGGGAAAACTGAAGGAAGCCGGCTACACACACTGGGCCCAACCTAATTTCGGGGCAACTGATTCATCAGGTTTTACAGCTATTCCAGGTGGCAGCAATAATCGCACAGCAGGGTTATGCGTTCTGACAAAAGGCGAAGGTGCCACATTCTGGACCGCAACGAATTATAACACAACGCAGTCATGGTACAGAAGCCTCTCACATATCGATGCCGGAATCGGAAGGCACCGGAATTTTTATAACGAAAGCCATTCCCTGCGGTGCCTGAAAAACAGTTAGAATCACAGTAGGGGCAGAAGATTTTCTGCCCCAATCATTTTCTGCCCCAATCATTTTCTGCCCCCAAGATTTTCTGCCCCCAAGATTTTCTGCCCCCAGGATTTCCTTCCCCAAAGATTTCCTTCCCCAAAGATTTTCCTCCCCTACCCTGATCCATTCCTGACGCCATTTTGCCCATGGAATCTAATCATCCAATCCTTTGCCGTCAAGAATTTGCGGAATACACTTTTCGACTCTCGACTCCCTTGTTTTCGATTGTTTAGGTTGAGAAAAATAAAAATTATATGCTCTTTGCCTTCCGGGTGTCAATCCCTCAAAAGCCGTTTTCAAAGCAGGATTTTCATCTAATCGATTTTGAAATTCCTCAGGAAATATGAGGTCTGTATTCTTTTTAAAATCCACTTTCAAACCCGATTTTTCCACTTCAACCGCTTCCAGAATATAGGCTTTTATGATTGGTTCCAGCTCAACTATTTCCTGAACACCGGTGAACCGGATCTGGCGCCCCGACTGAACATTCTCCGTTTGTTGGATCAGAATACCGTGAGCATCCTTAAGCAAGGCACCCTTAACAAACAGAATTGCGCAGTATTCCTTAAATCCATGGATTAAAACGATGTTGCTATCCTGAAATGTGTAGCAAGGAACGCCCCACTTCAATTCTTCAGTCAGGTTACAATCGAGAATGATCATTCGTAATTTCTCA
>CAIXKO010000534.1 GCA_903919925.1 uncultured Bacteroidota bacterium
GCCAAAAGCCATAACCGCAATCCTTGCCGGTTCAGGGCTGGCCATGTGTGGGTTGCTTATGCAGACTTTATTCCGTAATCCGTTGGCCGGGCCGTTTGTACTGGGTATCAGTTCCGGAGCCAGTTTAGGTGTGGCATTATTAGTTATGGCTTCCTCGTGGTTTGGAGGGAACGCTTTGGTTCAGGTATTGCCTTATGGCCATTGGGGAATGGTTATTGCGGCGATGGTGGGTGCCTTGGCGGTGATGTTATTTGTTTTGCTTATTTCCATGAGGGTGGCGGATTCTGTATCCATTCTGATTATCGGGATGATGTTTGGGAGTGCTACGGGTGCCATTGTAAGCCTGTTGCAGTATTTCAGTGATCCGGATACGGTTAAGAGTTTTCTGGTGTGGACCTTTGGGGATATCAGTGGGGTAACGGGTCCTCATTTGAAACTGCTGGCGCCTTTGGTTATTTTGGGTGTTTTTGCCGGATTGATCATCAGGAAACCGCTGAATGCTTTGCTTCTGGGAGAAAACCATGCACGGGTAATCGGAATAAATGTTAAGAGGTCGAGAATAATTATTATATTGATAACCAGTTTATTGACTGGTGCAATAACTGCATTTACCGGTCCCATTGCATTTATTGGGGTTGCGGTCCCGCATTTGGCCAGGGCAGTCCTGAGATCATCGGATCATCGGTTATTGACGCCGGCCACCCTAATGTGCGGGGCCATTATCATGTTGATCTGTGATATTTTAGCCCAGCTACCGGCAGCTAACCAGGTACTTCCGATCAATACGGTTACTGCCATTTTTGGAGCGCCGGTGGTAATCTGGGTAGTTCTCAGAAACCGACGTGGACGAACTCCCATAGAATCATGATACACTCCAACTCAAATAAGGTTATTCTTGAGTCGGATCATCTGGCCATCGGCTACACGTTTCCGGGAAACATGCCATTGATTTTGGCCCGCAACCTCGATTTGACTATTGAAAGCGGGCAGGTGATTGGATTGCTGGGGCCAAACGGATCAGGGAAATCAACTCTTTTGAGAACGCTGGCAGGATTACAGCCATACATTTCCGGATCAATAAAAGTGATGGGGCAATCGATACGGAGCAACCAGATCAGGCAAACTGCCCGGGTACTCAGCGTGGTTCTCACCGATCGTATCGACGTACGAAATCTAACCGTTTTCCAGCTGGTTTCGATGGGAAGGTATCCTTATACCGATTGGCTGGGCAGGGCCGGAGCTGATGATAATGACCGTATCAGGAAAGCACTGGAACAAGTTAGGTTGCTTGGGTATTCCAACCGATTTTTCAATGAACTGAGCGATGGGGAGCAACAGCGGATACTGGTAGCTAAGGCTCTGGTGCAGGATACTCCGCTGATCATATTGGATGAACCCACGGCCCATCTTGATTTGCCCAACAGGATTTCAATCATGAGGCTATTACGCAGTTTGGCTGATGAAACCGGGAAAAGCATTCTGTTCTCTACCCATGATCTTGATTTGGCCATTCATTCTTCGGATATTCTTTGGCTTCTTCAAAAGGGTGGGGTGCTGTTGAAGGGCAAGCCGGCAGATCTTATGGAAAGCGATGCTTTTGAAGAAACTTTCAAAACCGGGATTGATGCTGCAGATCAGGAGGTTGTATCGGACTATTTTCGTAGTCTGAAGAAACGTTCAGCTGAGGAATAATTTATTTCTAATTTTGAACCGGGTAGGCAGAAAATTATCTGTTCCTACGATTTTTAAAATTGAAATCAGATGAAAGATTCGTGGATAAAAAAGGGATTTGTAGATGAACCTGTTGATAGCCAAATCAATCTGGCCAATAGAATCAGGGATTTGGTCAAAGAAAAAAATGCAGTAATTCTTGCACATTATTACCAGGACGCTGACATACAGGATATTGCTGACTTTGTGGGTGATAGTTTAGATTTATCACGAAAAGCAGCCGAAACAGAGGCAGATATTATCCTTTTTGCCGGCGTGCATTTTATGGCCGAAACAGCAAAAATTCTTTCTCCCGGGAAAAAAGTGCTGATACCCGATCAAATGGCAGGGTGTTCGCTGGCAGATTCCTGCCCTCCCGAAGCGTTTGCTGTTTTTCGTAATGAACACCCTGATCATATTGTAGTTACCTACGTGAATACCAGTGCGGCGATCAAGGCTTTATCCGATGTATGCTGCACCTCGACCAACGCGTTGAAGATCATTCAGCATATTCCGGAAGGACAGAAAATTATTTTTGCACCTGACCGGAATCTCGGAAATTATTTGAACAGCTTAACTGGAAGGGAGATGCTGGTTTGGGATGGGGCCTGTCATGTGCATGAGGAGTTTTCTCTTGAAAAAATCCTGTTGTTGAAGAGTGAATATCCCGATGCCAAGGTTATTTGTCATCCGGAGTGTGTGAAACCGATCCGGATCGTATCGGATTTTATCGGGTCGACCTCAGCTTTACTGGAATTCTCCAAAACCGATTCAGGCACAACGTATATCGTTGCCACTGAATCTGGTATCCTGCATCAGATGAAAAAGGCCAACCCGCATAAATTATTCATTCCTGCCCCGCCAAAGGACAGCACTTGTGCCTGCAACGATTGCAAGTTTATGAAGCTTCACAACTTAAAGAAAATCTATAATACCCTGAAATTTGAATGGCCGGAGGTATCCGTACCAGAGGACATCAGGCAGCTTGCAGAGGTTCCGATCAGGAGGATGCTGGATTGGTCGTAGCCAGGTATGCGGCTAACGATTCACCACTTTCTTCCCGGTTTTATCGATGTAAAACCAATGTTCGCTGATCCAGCTGCCATGTTCCCCTTGCGATTCTGTCAGGCAGTTGGTGCTTACCTCCGCTACACCATTGTCAAACGGCCAGGCGCAGTCGAACTGAGGCTTTATCAGCACCTTGCCGGAAATGGAATCGGCATATCCGATTTTATTATTCTCCAGGATTCTGAAAAGACCCTCCGATGGATAGTCCGGTCCGTTGTCATACGAAAATATCCCGTACAAAACATTTTCCTGCCGGTCGATCGCAACAAAAACGCCATTCGGTTTTGCCACAACGGCATACGTTTTAAAAGTATCGGTAAAGCATCTTTCATATTTCCCAGGAGGAATAACGATATCTCCTTTGCTGTTTTTGTAGCCGTATCGGCCGGTAATGGAATCATTGAAAGCAACCAGGTAGTCGTTGTTCTTAATGGCCGGCCGGCAACTTGCCAGACTGAGGACAAGGAGAAGAATTGTTAATTTCATTTTACCTCCAGGTGAAGCCTTTAAATAATATCTTATGAGCGGTTAAAAAGTTGCCAAAAAGAGAGTATGCCTCATTGACACTAAATCGATTTTTTATGCATTGGAGAAGTCCTGATTTATCACCCGGGTTTAACCCGAATATTTGATAAAGCTTATTTACTTCCTCTGGCTCAATAGTATAATCGTACTCGTAATCTGAATCTCCAAAAGCTTCTTCAACAGTTTTGCCAATATCATACCCATCAAAGTATAATTGATCGTTCCCGTTAAAGTATATCTGCATAGAAATTCTGATATCAGGTCTTTCCAGATAAAACAAGGTTACCTTTTCCATATAATGACTTGAACAATACGCAAATGAGGGATACCTGATACAGCAGAGCAAATATAATAAAGCTGCTGAGAAAGTGAAATGATCAATTCGGATTTTCAGGATCTGAAATAATCTCCTAATTTTGATTGTTGCGATATATGCCTTGATTAAACTATAAAAGCATGAAACTAAAACTTTATCTTTTCATTTTTCTTAACCTTCTTTTTTCTCTGGACCAAATGCTTCCTGCCCAAAATGCATCAGGGTCCAAAACTCTTCCACCCGGTTATCCTGATCGCTCAGCTAACCTCGATGCATTTCCAGGCTTTAAAAATCCACCGGCCGGATATGGAGAGGTAAGTTTTTATTGGTGGCTTGGCGATACGCTTACAAAAGAACGGATTACCTGGCAGCTGGATCAGTTAAAAGGTAAAAGCATTACCGGTTTGCAGATCAATTATGCACACAGCGATGAGGGTGGAAATATTTGGGGGCTTACTTACCCAAGCAAACCACGGCTATTTTCCAAAGACTGGTGGGATTTGTTTGGCTGGTTTCTGGGTGAGGCAAAAAAGCGCGGAATGTCGGTAAGTCTGAGCGATTATACGCTTGGGATTGCTGGCCAGGGCTGGTTTGTTGATGAGATGCTCAAGGAAAATCCGGGTTTGTACGGGTCCAGATTATTATCGCGTGTTTATAATATCAAACCAGGCCTGGATACGATTATTGGAATTCCAGATAATACGCTCAGTGCTCTGAACTACCGGGTTGCAAACGGATCGATCGTGCCCGGATCAGGTGAAAGACTGGCATCCACTGGCAGCAATAAAATACAAATAAGGCCGTCAAATGAAGGCAGGAAGGTGGTTCTGATCTATTTTGAAACGGTTAAAACTTCATTTGATCCCATGAATCCGCTTAGCGGCCCAAAGGTCATTGAGAAATTCTTTCAGCCTTTTACTG
This sequence comes from uncultured Bacteroidota bacterium, assembly GCA_903919925.1. GTDB lineage: Bacteria > Bacteroidota > Bacteroidia > Bacteroidales > UBA12481 > UBA12481. The sequence goes on from CAIXKO010000534.1 coordinate 4,541, forward strand.
ATCATTGCCCGGGTGAGGCCGGCAAGGGTTTGAATTTCTTTTTTTCGGATGAGCTGAATTTCGGGATCAGCGGATTGCTTTGGAACAGCCGCTTTGCTGAGGAATTCAAGAAGCGGAAAGGATATGATATTGTACCTGAACTGAGCGGTTTGTTTATCGATATTGGAACGCGCACGCCTAAAATCAGGATGGATTTCAATGATGTTTTGGTAACCCTGAGCGAGGAGAGTTTTTTTATTCCCATCTATAACTGGCATACTGAAAGGGGCATGCTTTATGGCTGTGATCATGGCGGCAGAGGTTTGGATGTAACGGAATTCGGTGATTATTTCCGGTCCCAGCGATGGATGTCGGGTCCCGGCTGCGACCAGCCCAACCTCGATCGAAACATTAGCAAGAATAAGGTTGCCAGCTCGATAACACATTTGTATGAGCGTCCGCGCACCTGGCTCGAGGGTTACCACAGCAGCGGATGGGGAACCAGCAGTGCGCAAATTGCGGATGCCACATTTACCAACTTTGCCATGGGACAAAACCTCCTGAGCTTGCACGGTCTTTATTATTCCACGCATGGCGGTTGGTGGGAGTGGGCACCGCCCGATAATCATTTTCGCCAGCCTTACTGGGCAAATATGGACGATTTTCTGAAATGCTCCGAGCGGTTGAGTTATATTTTAAGCCAGGGGTATCACCAATGCGATGTGGCCATATTGTACCCTGTTGCACCCAAAGAAGCAGGAATGAGAGGCGATGAATCAGTGGCTACGGCATTCGCGGCTGGAAATATGCTTTATTCATCCGGGATTGATTTTGACTTTATCGATTTTGAATCACTGGTAAGGGCAAAGATTAAGAATGCTGAATTGCAGGTGAGCGGCGAGAATTACAAAGTTCTGATACTGCCTGCGATGGCGGCGATTCGCTTTGCAGCACTCGAAAAAGCCAATGATTTTTTTCAGGCAGGAGGGATTGTTATTGCGATTGGGTCGTTACCGGAAGCGAGCGAACGCATTGGGCGCGACGATCCGGAAATTCAGGTATTGAACAAGAAGATTTTTGGTTTGACAGCAGATAAAATTAAGGTAAATGGCAAATATGTAAACGCGTATGCACCCAACATGGGCACCGGCATCTTTCTGGTAAAACCCGATGATATTTCCGAAGTTACAGGAAAGGCATTGACCGTGGATTTCAGAGTTTTATCGGATGTTTCAAAGCCATATATTCTACATCGGAAAATTGGCAAGAGGAATATCTATTATGTATACGGTGTGGCAAAAGATACGGTATGTTATTTCCGGTGCAACGGAAAAGTTGAGCTTTGGGATCCCTGGACGGGGACCTCAACGGAACTGAAGGTGCTTTCATCAGGCAACAGTGGGACCAGATTAAGAATGCCATTAAGTGCAACAGATCCTCAGTTAATTGTGTTCAGCCCGGGCGAGCCGTCAATTGCCGAAGAAGCAGAAGCTCCTTCCGAAAAAGGGGAAGTATTGCTGGTTGGTGACTGGGAATTTGAGTTGAAACCTACCCTTGATAATCTTTATGGCGATTACCGGCAGCCGGCTTATCAAGGTTATGTAGCTACCGATGCCAACCTGATCCGGTATAAGAAGGAGACCAAAGCGGATGTTGCCTGGCAGGTGCCGATGCTGGATGATGCTCAGTGGGATACGGTTCAGGTTTCATACGGTCCGCAATTCTGGAAACTAGGACCTTTGCCATCAAAAGCAGATTCCCTGTCGCTGGAATCCAGATTATCTGTCTTAAAATCCGTCGATCCTGCTGTTCCCGTTGTGGTGGCAGGCAAAACCTATTTTTGGAAGCCCTGGCAGTTTTCATGGAGGATGGGTTTAAAAGGAAATCCCGGACGGCAGGGTTATCACGGTTTGAAGGAGCTGATACATAATGATATTTTTCAGTTTGGCGAGGCAGTCAGAGATTGGCCCGGTGTACCCAGTCCCCGGATAGTACCTGAAAAAGAGGGGACCACTTACTTTATCTGGTCCACCGTGGTGTCGGCCCAGGATCAGTCGGCAAAACTGGTAAAAGGCGGAGTCGATCCATCGGGTATTTGGGTAAATGGGAAATCTGTAAGTATTTCTGAAGCCGCTGTTTTTCTCAAACCAGGTAATAACCCGGTATTGCTGCGATATTCAGTTACCGGTACCGGTTTTCTTGTATTTGAAAAAAGTGGCGAAGTGGCAGTCTACAAGGAACCGATTCCTTTGGCCTCCAACTGGTATGCAAACCCGGCGGTTTTGTTATATAACCTTACACCGGCAGATACCAAACCAGTGGGGTGGTACCGGTTTAAAGCACCTCCCGGCCTGAGTTCCATTGAGTTGGCCATGAGCAACAAACCCACCATCTGGGTAAACGGAAGGGAGATACCCGCGAATAGTTACCGCCCCGTATCCGGATTGTTTGCCGATTCATTGCAAAAAGCATGGAAAGTATTGCTGCCGGCACCTGTTTCATCCGGGTCCGCTGTGGCGGTCAGGTTTCCAATGGAACCGGGTTTGACGGGTGGCGCTGCTTGTGCCGAGCCTATCCGGCTTAACTGCGGCAAGGGGATGATCAGGCTGGGTAATTTATTCGATAACGAGAGTTTGATGACTTATTCCGGAGGAATGTGGTACCGGAAAACCATTGTATTAAATGCTTCTCAGGTTAGTTCATCAAAAGTTACCATTGATTTGGGAGACCTGGTATCTACCGCCGAGGTGATCATTAATGGTAAGTCAGCAGGAAAACGCCTGACACCGCCCTGGCAGTTTGATTTGACCGGCAAGGTAAAACAGGGCGAAAACCGGCTGGAGGTATTGATTTATAATACTTTGGGTAATTATTACCTGACAACTCCGAGTAAGTACATTGGGTCAACCAGGTCTGGACTGATTGGTCCGGTGAAGCTTATACTGGAGTAGGGTATAGGCCATAGTGGTCAACCAAAGGTGGTGGCTGAACCCCAGACCAGAGATCTGGGGTTTGTGCCATTTTCCATTAAATTCAATGCATCCGGATGATCTGATTCCGGATAAACATCTGGTACGGGTCATCAACCAGGTGATGCTGCAGGATTTGACCTCTAGAAAACTTCATCAGAATAGGAAAGCCCGGCGAAATGCCGGGCTTTAACCTTTGAACACCTAATGATAACCTATGAAAAGCGGGATAAATTATTCTACTTTTTATCCCAGAAGATTTTGTCGGTACCCGGGTCAACCACGGCTGCAGGGCAGTTTGGGTCGTCGGTTCTCACCTCGGTAGGGTACATGTGGCGATAGGGAGGGTGGTTATTAACCAGCCCGTCGATACTGCCTGCCCAGTCGAGTTCGGGATATCCGGTACGCAGGTAATCGAGCCAGGGTTCAGTTGTGCGGATAAACATAGCCAGATATTTTTGCGTAATAATTAATTTCTGAGCAGCCTCTTCGTTGGAAGGGAAGGGTTTAAACTGGGCGAGGTAGGTGGTAACGGCAGCCCCGGTAATTCCGTTAGCTTCCAGACTGGCTGTTACGCCTGCCTTAAAAGCGTTTTCAGCCTGAGGGTAATTACCTTTAAAAACGTAAGCTTCGGCTTCCAGGAACCGGGCCTCAGGGAGGGTGGATACATACATTGATGTTGCAGGTGCCACATAATTGGGATGGATTCTGCTTAAGCTTCCATCAGCCTGGCCGGTGGTGCAAAATTTGTCGGTCCGGAAAACACCATCGCTGGCCGGCTCAAAATATACCGGGATTCTGGGGTCGCTAAACCCTTGCATCAGGTTCATCATAAAAATGGAAGGCCTCCAGGGATTTATAAAGGTAGCCTGATAAAACCATGACCAGGCATTTGAAGCATCCTGGAAGGCAATTTTAGGTTCATCATCAGCCGATTGCAAACCTCCGGTTAAAGCGGCAAGAGCAATATCTGCCTGGCCTGCCTTGGTTTTTCCCGGTGCATAGCTTAGCCTCATAGCATATCGGGCCTTCAGGGTTTTAGCCGTTTTTATCCACTTGCTCACATCTCCGCCAAAAATGATATCGGCTTTTGCGTATATCGATTGTCCATCGGCTGAAAGATTTACAATAGCATCGTCCAGCATTTTAAATATCTCATCATAAACAACTTGCCCTTCATCAAAAACCGGATTTAGTATTTCGGGGTACATAAAGGCCTGTTTAACCGGAATCTTATCGAGCCGATCAACTATTTCAGAATAGTGCCAGGCCATAATTATCTGGGAAATACCCATATAATATTTCTTGTCATTTTTTAAGGCTTCCTTATACAGGTAATTAGCGTTGCGCAAGCCACCGGTATAGTACGACCAGAGGTATGCACCATCATCGGCACCATAAATAAGGCGTTCTATATTGCCCCATGTACCGGTGATTCCCATTTGCAAATTGTAGCACAGCGGACCGTATGTTCCGGTTCCGTTTCCAATGTATACCCACTGCATCTCCAGGGCAGGTAACATTGCATCTTCCACGCTGCCTTCTCCCGGAGTAAGGTCGCTGGGGTCCGTATTTATATCGAGGAACTTATCGCAAGAAGCCATTCCAATCAGCAATACGGCCAGGAAGGGGATAATCTTTTTTCTCATATTCATGATAAATAATTGATTAGTAATTTAAAAAGTAACCCGTAAGAATAGTGAATAGGTTTTAGTGGAGGGGAACTGAAAGGTTACCCAACCCTGAGCATTGGAATCACCAAAAGAGCAATATTCCGGGTCGGCACCGGTAAAGCTTTTATCCACTTTTCTCCAGATGTTCCTGCCAATAAACCCAAGATCCAACCCTTTAACAAATTGCATTTTCTTAACCCAGGCTGTTGGTACGGCATAAGTTAGAGATAATTCGCGAAGCTTGATATAATCCGTTTTCTGCACATCGCCCGGGTTTTCAAACCAGCTTTCGCTATAATTCTGCTGCATATAATCCTGGTACCTGATTTTAGTAGTGTTGGTACCGGTAATTACCAGTTCTCCATTCTCCAGATGGCCTTTTGATCCTTGTAAGAGCAGCCATCCATCAGCAGGACGATCAAGTGTAAAGGATGAAGTTCCGGCACCGATCATATAACCTTCAGCACCATTTCTGGTATATCCGCCAATCTGGCAATCGAAAAATGCTGTTAGAGTAAAGCCTTTGAATTTGAATGAATTGCGTAAGCCCCCGCGCCATTTTGGCTCCACCGGACCCAGCACTTTCATCCCGCTTTCATCTTTGATATATTGCCCGGTACGTCCCATGGTTTCATCGCGGACCACTGGTTTACCATTAGCATCACGGATGTAATCCCAACCCATAATCATTGGATAAGGATAGCCCTTAATGGCACGGCGTTCATACCACAATTCCAGAAAATCCAATGATGGAGAAACTTCAATAACCTTGCTAACGTTTTTCGACCAGGTGAGGTTTACATCCCAGGTAAAATCCTTCGTTTTCACAGGAGCGCCATAAAGCATGAGCTCAATTCCCTTGTTCCCTATTTCTCCAAAGTTCATTTCCCGGTCAAAATAACCGGTGGTTTGCAATAATCTTCCAACGATGATTTGATTAAGAGTATGTTTGGAGTACAAAGAAATCTCGCCGCCCAGTCGGTTTTTTAAAGTCATAAACTCCAGCCCGACCTCAAATTCTTTAGTTAACTCATTCACGAGGTTAGGATTTGGAGCGGTCGTTCTGGGTAAAACGCTACCCACTCCGCCAAATGGAAATTCAATAACATCAACACGTGCCAGATCCCATTTCTGAACACCTCCGTATGCCCACATATCGTTACCCACTTCGGTGTAGGAAACGCGAAGTTTTCCGAAATCCAGGAATTTGCTGTCTTTCATCAATTCGCTGAACAAAAAGGCAACGCTGGCTGATGGGTAAAAATAGGTGCGATTGGCTTTTGGCAGCGTTGAGGTGAAATCGTTGCGGCCTGTAAAAGTGGCATAAACCATTCTTTTCCACGAAACCATGGCCTGTCCGTAACCACTCATTGATCTTTTTTGCCCATATCCAAAACTTGGGGTCTTGGTTTGAAGGTTATTCAGTGTGTACATATCCTTATTGAGGAAATTGGCGCCGCTCACGGTTGCCCAGGTCCATTTATTATCGAAAACGTTACCCCCAACCATGGCTTCAACCTGAAAATCCTTGAAATCTTTATTGTAATGAAGCATAACATCGGTGTTGAAGGAGTAGTTGGTTGTTGTGCTTTCGCCATAACGGCCGCCAGGAGTGCAAAGGGATGTAGAGTTCAGGTAAGAGGTCATAGAGTTGGTATAGGTATCGATACCGGCTTTACCAGTGAGGCGTAACCCTTCCATAATCTTATAGTTGAAACCAAAGGTAGGAATCACGTGATTACGTGAACTTTTATCACCGGTGTTGGTCAGCGTCCATGCGTATGGATCCCTCCATGGGCTTCGGTAAGTGCGAACGTTTCCATTGGCATCAAAAACGGGGAAAGGATTCCACGAGGTTGGTGAGTTCATAAAAGTATTCATGAACGACTCGGCGCCCCAACCCTCAGGCAACCGGTTATTTCTGATCATGGAAAATTGCATGGTTGTATTAAAGGAAAGCTTTTCCGACACGTTAAAGGTGAAGTTGGTTGTGATGTTGCTTCTTTTGTAAGTAATAGGATCCAGATATCCCTGATTATCAAGATTAGCAACGGAAACAAAATAGGTTGCATTTTTGGTTCCGCCTTTAATTGAAACGCTGTTTTCGGAAGTGTAGGCCGGCTTAAACAATGACCATTTATCGAAGTATTTGGCCTGAAGAGAATCGGCGGCGGCAAAGGCCGGTCCAAAAGTAAGCTGGGTTTTTGCATAATCACCGTTAACATACCGCCAGGTGCCGTCTTCATTTTGCATTCCCTGGGTGTATTTATCCTGCAAAGGCATTTTGTTAACAATATCCCAAGAGGATGAGTGGCTGTAAGTGATCTCCGGTTTTGTGTTCAGCTTGCCGTTTTTCGTGGAAATAATTATAACTCCATTGGCTCCCCGGGCTCCATATAATGCCGATGCAGCAGCCCCTTTGAGAACTGATATGTCCTCAATATTGTTAGGATCAAGATCGGCCATAGTGGAGTTTCCCGATCCCCGTCCAGCCTGATCGCCGATGAGGGATCCAAATTGATCATTGGAATACGGAATTCCGTCAACAATCATCAGCGGCTGGCTGTAGTTCAATGAACTGATCCCCCTGATACTAACTTTAGCCGCATTTCCTGCCAATCCTCCAGATGTCGAGATGTTTACCCCGGCAACTTTTCCTGACAGCGCTGAAATAACGTTTACTTCCTTTGATCGGACCAAATCGTTTGCTGAAACGTTAGCTACCGAATAAGTGAGGGATTTCTTTTCCTTTTTAATGGCTAATGCCGTAACTACTACATCTCCAATCAAAACTTCGTCGCTTTCCAGCACCACATTGATGATTGTTCTCCCATTAACCGGGACCTCAGCATATTTCATCCCAATAAAAGATACCACCAGGGTGGAACCTGTTGCCACCTTGATTGTAAAGCTGCCATTTTGATCGGTTGAAGATCCATTGGCTGTTCCTTTCTCCTGCACATTAGCACCAGGCAGGGTAGCTCCGTCAATAGCGGCAGTTACAGTTCCTTTAACTGTGATTTGTTGCCCAAACCCACTGAGCCCGAAAGAAACCAGGAGCATCAGAAGGCATGACAATTTTTTAAGTTTAAGCATAAATTAAATTTTAGATAGGTTAGAAAACACTTATTTTGGTCATTCGACGCCGGTACTAAATTCGTCATTCGATGCCTTTTCGAATTTTTAGACACCCCTCAAAAACTCTCAAGATTTTTTAATATCTTGATAATCAATTAAAAAATAAGTGTAATGATTACGTTTAATAATCGCTAAGAAAGCTTCTCGAGAAACTCCTGAATGCTTTCATTGGTATGAAGTCCCAATTTCATCCGGATCCGATACCGATCCATTTCAATGGCTTTCGGTGATTTGTTTAGGATTGAGGCTATCTCCTTAATACTTAAGTTGGAACGGATGAGAGCAACCAATTGAACCTCTTTTTGGGAAAGAGAGGGTGCGGTTTGCTTTAATGAGTAGAAAAAATGTGGATCAACTTGCTCGAGGTGTTCATGTAAAATCAAAGTATGTTCGTCTTTGTTAATATCGCGCCTCATGTCGAGCACAACTTCCGCAAGCTTTTGTTTAATATTTGACAGGTTGGATTTGTAAATAGCGATTATCCGATTGATATACCTGTTAGTAAACTCATTATGGGTGGCAATGAGCAGGGCTAAATTGGTGATTTCCTGATGCTTTTGATGCAGTTCTTCATTTTTGTACCTCAGTTCTTCATCAACCCTTTGTTTCTCAAGCTCTTTGAGCCGGAGGTCAGACTGAAGGAGTGCATCCTTATTTTGAATTAACTCCTCTGTTCTTTTTCTGACCAACGTTTCCAGTTTGACATTTGCCTTTAGCAGCCACAGGTTATACAGGCGGATGCTAAGAACTACGATGCAAAAAAAAGTGGTAATAAAAAGAAAAATCATCCACCAGGTTCTGTACCAGGGCGGGAGAATCCGAAAACTAAAATTGGCTTCGGTTCCAATTACCTGATAGAAGTTGCGGGCTTTTACCTGAAAAGTATATTGGCCTTCATGCAAGCCTGAAAAATCGATCCGGTCATTCAATGACCATTCGGACCATCCGGCTGAAAAACCATCCAGAAAGTATTGAAATTCAGTTAATTCACTATCTTCAAACCATAATGCGCCTACATCAAACTGCAAGGAGTTCTTATTGTAAGGTAAAGTTACCTTCTCCAATGAGGAATGGGTAAAACTGATGGAGCCGTTTTCCTGAATTTGAAACCCGGCGAACAAAGTTTCTTTGGTATTGGTAATTGAAATACGATTGATCCTCGATGGAAAACTGCAAGGCTTGAGATTTCCTTCCTGCGGGTGATAAAAGATAATACCCTTTTTGTTCAGGTTAATCAATACCAGATTTGAATCGACCGGATATATCAATTCGCAGCGGTCATTAAATACTTGTAGTTTAAGTAAATCGTGGTCCGATAATGTAAAAACTCCACTGTTTTCTGTTAGGTGGCCGCCACCTTTTTGCCGGTAGAGAAACCAGATTTTATTCTGCAGGACACGGAATCCAAATGGCCGTCCAAAGTTATGGATCCGGTTTTTAAACAGAGAATCAATGGGTTTGAAAATTTCAAATATCCCGGAAACGGAGTTATAAGCGTAGAAACCTTCATCGTTGACCAGGAATAAGATTGATTTAAAACGAAAAATGTCGGCATCCCGCAAAGCAGGAACTTCCGATGAGGTGAATTTTCTCACCTTGATTAAACTATCGCCTTGATCATAAAGATTGAATTTGAAAAGGCTGTCTTTTTTTAAAACAAACCAGGATCCTGAAAACTCAACCAATTGCAATGCCCCGGGTATCTCGATAATTTCCTTCCCCACCTGCCAGATCTTATTAACCTTATGGATTTCACGGAATGAATTTGCCGTATAGATCAACCCTTCTCCGGGATCTTTTTCAGATGGAACCAGCAACTTTGTTTCACAGTCGCATGGGTAAAGCGAGTGCACAACCAATTCCTTATCAAAATATACGGCACCGGTCATGGATAGATTATACAGGTTTCCTTCTGATTCAAAAACCTGGAAGGAGAGTGTATTGCTGAAGTTCAGCGGGGTGATCGTTGTTCTACCCAGCGGCAAACTGGAAGGTTTTCGCGCCATGGTATAGATAGTGGGATTGCCTCCGAAAATAATCTGGTCACCGTAGGTTGAGAGAATAGAGATATCGGTCATCCAGCTATCCTGAACCGGGAGTATCCTAAAGGGGGAATTGAGCTCAACTGAAGCAATTCCGTTTTGAAGGGATGCAAAAAGCAATCCATTGGAGTCGTTATAACACACATCATAAACCGTATTTGAATTCAGGCCTGTGGATTTATCCAGATGCAGAATGATTTGTCCGTTGTGTGTGATTACGAATAACCCGTCGTTGCCGGATCCAATTACATAATTCCCATTTGGCAGCAACACGGCTGTAGTGAGTGTTTTGTTGATAAAATGCTCAGAATCAGGTAATATCCAACGGGTAAACTTAAAACCATCATATTTAAATATCCCGTTTTTCATTGATACAAAAAGGGAGCAGCCATCATCATACGGAAGAATCGTATAAATGCGGTCATCGGCAAATTTGTTTCCGTCGGGGATTAATACCAGTGAGTCCCCTTTCAGAATCTTCATTCCAATACCTTTTTCCCGTACGTAAAACTGGTTTTTAAATATCAAGCCCCCGTGGTAACCGGTTGGCGATGGTATAACTTTAATAATTCCGTTATGGAGTATAAAAACAAACCAGGTGGTTTGCAGGATAATCCGGTTGTCCAATGCGTGTATGGTCCATACATATCCGAAGTTTCTGTACGATTCAGGAATCAGGCTGGTGAGGTCTTCGATTTCCAGCTCTCCGTTGGATCCGGCTTTAAGAAAACCGAAGAAGGTGTCACCACAAAGCCAGATTTTATTATTCTGATCAATCGCAATATCTCTGCAAGAAGGTGATATATTATTCACTGTCGTCCATTTACGACCGTCAAAAAGCAGAAGACCTTCACTATTTGCAACCATCATGATACCGGACGGATGAAAGGTTATTTTCCAATTCTCAAATCCTGCATGATAATCGGCTTTGGTATAATTCTTAATGTTTGGGACTACCACTCCTGAACTGCTTGATTGTGCTGATGCTGAACGAATAATAATCAGGCAGGATAGCAGAAAGCATAGTCTTAACATAGATTGATTATTTTTTAATTGTTAAATATACACTTTTTATCTTACCGATAAGAAATGAGGTAAAGCAGATTCCCAACAGACCTAAAAAGTGTTAGGTGGAAAGATTTATTTTGCGGATTCAATTTTGTAATGTTTCTTTGGTTGTGAAATCCAAATAATTAGCATCGTGGCAGCAATAAAAAAGTTCCTTATTGACATTTTCGTGGAAGGTTTTTTCAGGAGATGGTATCGTTTTGTCAACAAAACTGATAAAAACGCTGAAGTCGTTTTTATGAATTACGGGTTTGCCGATGATGCCAATAAAATGACACTAGACTCCACCGATGAGGTTAACCGTTATCCGATACAGCTATACCATCAGTTAGTCCGGGCTCATGACCTGGAGAATAAAGATATTCTTGAAATCGGGTGCGGCCGAGGAGGAGGACTTGCTTTTCTGACCAAGTTGCTTAAGCCATCTTCGGCAGTTGGAATCGATCTGGATCCTACTGCCGTTGAATTCTGCAACAAATTCTGGGGCAAACCCGGGTTGAAATTTATTCAGGGCAATGCTCAGTCCATTTCGTTGCCAGACAATTCTTTTGATGTGATTATCAATGTAGAATCCAGTCATCGGTATGAAGATATCAGCTTATTTTTGAAGGAAGTAAGACGATTGTTGAGGCCTGACGGGATTTTTCTATTAACTGATTTCAGGGGCCATGATAAAATGCCTGAATTGCTCAGGCATTTTGGAGGATCTGGATTGTTGATGACCGGTAACGACAATGTTACCCCTCAGGTGGTTAAGGCGCTTGAACTGGATGATCCCCGCCGCCGTAAGCTGATCAACAATTTGGCACCGCGCTTTTTACAAGGAATTGCACGTGATTTTGCGGGGGCAAAAGGATCACCCACCTATCGAAAATTTGCATCGGGGAAGTGGATCTATTTTAACTATTTTTTCAAGAAAGCATCTGTTGTTAAGGCAGTTAGCAGTGACTTGCCGATTTGGGAAAATCGCGATGGCTACAAACTCCCGCGTACCTGACCTATGTTTTTTGTTTAGAATCTTTTTGAAATAATCCGGAAGATCCAGGGAGTAAACCGTATAATGAGGTTTTGTGTTTTCCCTATTGCCGAAAACACTTTCCTTTGTTTCCTGTGCATGATCATTCCGGCAATTCCCCTGGCCACGGTGGCTGGTGATTGCTGCAAAGCAGGAGGTCGCTGAGGAACCTCGCACCACTCGCCAGCCTGGTTTAAAACTCGCTTCTCACTATCGTTTCGGGTAAAGCCAACATAAGCTATACCGATGTGCATCCCTGAATTACGTTCTTCGGTTTGTAAACTTTGCGAAAAAGCGGTGAGAGCCATTTTGCCGCAGCTGTAAGCAGAGTGTTTCGGTAACCCAAAAAGCCCGGCGAGCGAGGATATCATGATAATACTTCCCTTCGACCGGCGGATATCGGGCAAAGCAGCCTTTACCGGAAAAACGGAACCATAAAACTGGCTATCCATGGCAGTTTTAAAAATTTCGATGGGCAGCTCGGCAAAATTACCTGCCGCAGTAATGCTTGCATTGGTGACCAAAATGTCCAATTGTCCAAATTCCAGGATGATTTTGCTGACGATTTGTTCACAAACATCAAATTTGGTGATATCTCCGGGAACCAGAAGGGTAGCAATTCCGGATTTCTGCAACTCTTCATTGGTTTTTTGAAGTTTGGCGGGATTTCGCCCATTTAAGGCGATGGTGGCACCCAAAGATCCTAATTCCAGCGCTATAGCTTTTCCAATTCCCTGACTGGATCCGGTTATCAGGGCGATTTTTCCTTTAAATGTTTTATTCATTTTTTTGGTACCCGAATTTTTCCGCTTGCCAGGAGCCATTCATACGATTCCTTAATGGCTTGTTCAATAGGCGTTTGAGGCAGCCCGAGCTCTTTAATTGCTTTTTGAGCACTAAAATACTGCTCGTCGCATGAAATTTTTGCAATCGGAAGGGTGAATTTTGGTTTAAATCCGGGAATAATTTCCGCCAGACCGGAAGATAAGGCACCTAAAGTTTTAATCAGGAACGATGGCACCGCAAAAGCCGGAGGTTTTACCCCAATGGTTTCACTCATGATACGGAATGCTTGCTGGTAGTTCAGGTTGGCGTTACCAACAATATAACTTTCGCCCGACCGGCCCCTGGTTAATGCGTTCACAACAGCCACACAAACATCGCCTACGTAAACAAAATTTCTTCCTCCTTTTGTGTACCCTGGCAAGCTGCGTTCTGCCACCTGCTTCACCATTTCATTGGATGTTGGCCCCGGATCATTTGGCCCCAGCATAAAGGTTGGATTAACCACTAAAACCGGCAGCTGGTATTGCTTGAAATACGACATGACCAATTTGTGGGCCTCCAGCTTGGAATCCATATAATCGAGCTTGTAACGAGCTCCTTTATACGGTAGCGTTTCATTTCCGGGCTTTTCCCGATTTCCAAACCCAAAAGTATTTGCAGTTCCGATATGGATCAATCTTTTTACCGGGTTTTTAACCACCAGGTTTAAAATGTTGCGGGTACCTTCAATATTAACGGTTGAAACCATTGGATTTCGTGCCGGATTTATTGAAGTAGAACCGGCAGTATGAATAACATAATCACAACCGTTCAGACCGTTTACCAGGGTTTTGGGTTTTAGCAGGTCGCCGCTGAACCTTACCACATCCAGGTCGTCCAGGATACCAGGATTGGTTCCCTCCTGAATCAGGGCATGAACAAGGTAATTCCGGCGTATCAATTCACGGGCAATATTGTTTCCCAGGAACCCGTTTGCCCCGGTTAGAAAAACTTTTTGCATTGGCATTCGTTGTTGTTTTGAGTCCTGGATAAAAGTAGAAAAAACCTTTATCAAAAATCAATATCTTTATCATCAAATTTAATGGTAAACGGAGCTCATGAAAAAGCGTAATGTTCTTATTGGTGCATTGGCCGGACTGGCTGTCGGTGCTATTCTGGGGGTTTTATTTGCTCCTGCAAAAGGGTCCGAAACCCGACGAAAAATCTCAGATAAGGGTAATGAATTTGCCGAGAGCCTAAAAAATAGGTTTGATGGCTTTATTGATGATATTGCCAATGTCAATGAGCCTTCCAATGAAAACATAAATAGCAAACCATCTTCGTAAAACCTGGTAAAATGATCGAAGAAATCGGAAAACAGATCGAAACATTATTGCAAGGTGCGGTGGATTATGGTAAAACCACTATTGAATTAACCAAGCTCCGGGCAGTCGACAAAGTTTCAGACGTAGCAGCGTCTATTCTTTCTAAGATTGCTATAGGGGCGATCCTTTTTTTATTTATTCTTTTTTTTGGTTTGGGCCTTGCTATCTGGCTCGGTGAAGTGATAGGCACGTTATACCTGGGCTTTTTTGCCGTTGCTGCCGGATATGCCTTTCTTGCAATTGTGATTCATCTGTTTGTGATTAAATGGATAAAGAAGGTCATTTGCAATTTTATCATTGAAAATTTCCTTTATTGATTTGATATGCAAAAAATTACATCAGTCAAAGGACTCAAAGCAGCTATCCGTCAGTTGGAATTGGATCAGGATTTTAAAGGCAGGGCTTTAAGAAATCAATTTGCCGTGGTTGCGGAGAGGTTAAAACCTGCCAATCTGCTAAAAGCTGCATTAATTGAAATCATATCCTCACCTATTGCTAAGCAGATCGGAATAGAAACGGTTAAATCCTATGGTCATTTAATAATTGATCGTATTTTTAAGAAGAAGCAACAGGAATCGGGACAGTAATCAGGAACTCCGACGTAGTTTCATACAAAATTTCAGTAGGCTCATAAAAAAATCGCTTGAGTTGGGCCTAAATTGCCGAAATTCTTTCAGCAATTATTTACATTTATACCTTGATGTTTGTTCAATCCTTACCGATGAAAATTTCATGCGTTATTGTTGATGATGAGCCAAAGGCCTGCCAACTACTAGTTGGTTTGCTCAGGCAGATTCCGGATGTGGAAGTCCTCGAAAGCTTCACCGATCCTTTTGAAGCCAGATTATATGTAATGGATTCAAATCCTGACATGGTTTTGCTGGATATCAATATGCCTGGTTTAAGCGGATTGGAGTTTTTGGATTCAATTAAGCGGGCCCGGATTCCGTCGGAGGTTGTTTTTGTTACAGGTTTCGATCATTATACCGTTGATGCCATCAGAAAGGATGCGTTTGATTACCTCTTAAAACCGGTCAGTCTGGATGATCTGGTCGAAATGATATGCCGCTACCGGGGCAGGTTATCCAGGAAACCGGTACAGCAGGATATCTGTTACGGAAAGTTGAAATTCAATACTTTACAGGGTTTTTTTCTATTGGATGTTTCGGATATCGTTTATGCTCAGGCTGACGGTAATTATAGTGTGGTATATCTGAATGACGGAACCACTAAAATTATCACACAAAATCTTGGTAGTATTGATGAGCGCCTGGCTGATTTCAGCTTTTTCCGGATGGATCGCTCTATCATCATAAATTTAAAATACCTTGTTCATATCAACAGGCGCGAGCAGGCATGCACCTTAGCCTTTAACGGTGCATCCATCGATTTTCTGGTTAACCGCAACCGGCTGAAGCAACTGATTGATCTTTTTTAGCCAAACCCGGTTCAAACAAAATCACGTGTTGTTCATAAAAGGCATGCCAGTGTTCCTAACCCTGTGCGATAATTTTTGTTTAACTGAATTCGAATTTCTAAATTACCAGCCATTTCTGAACCTTTTTCAACGAATCGTAACTACTTCATGATGAGGAAATATATACCATTTACGCAACTAGCCCAGCGGGTTTGTCTGGTGCTAACATTCATGTTGGTTGGCAGTTGGACTGGATACTCGCAAACAAGTGCAGAGATTGCAACGTTTTCAGTCGATGGAAGTCCTTTAATAAGTATTGGACCGGGTGGGATCAATCAGGTGGCTAACACAGTAGATCTGAAAGTGCCGTATTATACTGACCTGACAACCCTGGAAAAACGTGTGACCAACTTTACACTGAGTCCAGGAGCTGCACAATTGTATTGGACCGCAACACCATGGACTGGCAACGTGGCCAATTTAGCTGGCAAAACCAAGTGGCTGATGGCTACTGGCAACGATCACTCGTTGACCTTGCCAGGAGGGGTTGATTTTGATTACTCGCTGGATGCGGATGGCGCAACAGCCGGTAACCAGATATGGTTGTCAGTACTATTGCCAACTACTTCTTTTGAAAACTATCTTTTGAATATTACAAAAGTAGCCCCAACCACCACAAAAGGCCTGGCTCTCACCAGTGTAACAGGCCTGGTAGATTGTTTCGGTGATCCGAGGAGCCCGATTATCAGCAATCCGGTATCTAACCAATTTGGAGGATATGATTATACTATCACTTTATTAACCAATAACGATGCCAATAAGACTCTGACTTTCAATTATAACACTACAACTGATTATAATGGAACACCGGCAACTCCGGCTACGGGTTCGACTTTTAATTTTGGCACCAATGGTACTGGTCCGCACACCGTTATCGTTCAGGCACAGGATCCGGCAGTTACCGGAACCTATCGTTTTTATGCAAACTGGGTTACACCCGGAACCGCAAAAGTTCTGAGCACCTTTAGTCTGCGGGTTCCCAAATTGGTACCAGCTCCTGCCGGCAGCACCTATTTATCCGTAGCAGGTATACCTGATCCCGTTATCCCAAGAGTTTACAATGTTACGGTACCTTATGGCACCGATGTAACGGGTTTGGCAGCCGATTTTATTATCAGTGCCAATGCTATCATGACTCACTCCGCGGACGCAGCGGTGCGCCAGGTTTCAGGAACAACTGTGAATGATTATTCAAAGCAGGTTGCTTTCACTGTATTTGATCAGGCCTGTGGTACAGTAGAGTATTTTGTTAACGTTATTGTTGCACCCAACGGGGGAAATGATATTTTTTCAGTTGAATTCAGCGGCACGGGTAATGATCCCTGTTATGAAGAAACCAATGGCTATAAACCTTGGGGCTGGAATGGCAACTTTACGGTCGTTCAACCCGTGCCACCCTCAAACGGTTCCCTGAGCCTGACGGTTCCTTTTGATACCGATCTGGATCCTTTTATACTGAATACAGTGCTGACCCCGTCGTCGGTTGGCGCTAATATTGAGCCGGCCAGCATTACCGCCTTTCCTTTTCTGGGATTAAGTGGTGCCAATGTTGTTACGGTGACCGCTACCAACGGTGTTTCACAGAAAAAATACCTGATGACTATATCCGGTACTACCAGTAACCCGAGTAATGCGCATCAGCTCACCTCATTCAGCTTCGAGGGATTAACCCCACCGGTAAACGGGAATGTTGATCTTTTGCGGAACCGGGTTGATGTGATTGTTCCGTTCGCAACTAATCTGAATGGGTTGGTGGCTTCATTTACCAAGAGTCCACATGCCTGTGTATATATTAATGGGCCCCTTATCACCGACAAAACCCTTCAGATTTCAGGAAGCAGCGCAAATGATTTCACAAATCCACGAACCTATACGGTTATAGCACAAGATGCAACACCCGAGGTGCCGAATGAGGATTATTATAATATATATGTTGCCAAGGGACTGCCTGATGCACGCAATGAGATTTCCGGACTTACGGTTACCGGCCAAAAAAACTGTTTTGAGGAGCCATTTGGCGGAGTTACCGGGTCGGGCACGGCTTATGGAATCCGCATGCGTACCGGTCTTGATGAAGGAGTGCATCTGACTGTTACCTTTACCAAGCCGCCTTTGGCTACCTGTCCGATTACATCGCCTTATGACTGGGCGGTATCATCATCGCCACTTACTATTCCGATTACCTCAGAAAGTGGTGCCACCGTAAATTACGTGATTACACCAACCTGGGTTACCCCGAGCGATAAAAAGGAGATTAAGACCTTTTCTTTTACCCCCGGCAGCAATTCACAGTTTGTGGAAACATACACCGGCGTAATAACCGGCTATCAAATTGCAGTGAATGTTCCTTATGGAACCAACGTTTCGGCTTTGGTTGCAACTTTTACCCTGGATGATCAATATTCCTGGATGACTCATTCAGAGGAGAATATGGACCAACAAGTAAGGCAAACCAGTGATGTTAGTGCTATAAACTATAGCACTCCGGCCGCCTTTACCGTGTATGATGAAAACTGCCAGACGGTTGAGTATATGGTTACCGTTACGGTGGCCCCGAATGGCTCAAATGAAATTAACTCGATCGATTTTTTTGGAACCGGAAACGATGATTGTTATGCTCCGTGGAATTGGAACGGTTCTTTTACCAAGGTTGCGGGACCGATGACTGTGAAATCGGTTGTTTATGACGGAACGTTCACGCTAACAGTTCCTTATGGCACAATTCTTACGGCAACACCACCGGACGCTGCTTTTACCCTGAGCCTGGTTAAATCGCCTCTTTGCACCATGCTTCCTGCCTCTATCACCAGTTACACAGTAGGAACGCCTATTCCTGTTACGGTTACTGCCGCGAATGGAATCTCGAAAAAGAAATTCCTGATTATTATTAATGTTGATCCCACGCGGAGCAATGAGCATTTGTTAAAAACATTCAGCTTTCAGGGATTGACTCCCCCAGTAACCGGAATCGTTACGGAAGCCACGCACCGTGTTGACCTCACGGTTCCTTTTGCAACCAATGTGAATGGTTTGGTAGCTACTTTTACCCATAGCGATCATGCTTGTGTTTATATAAACGGACCCGGTATCACGGATAAAACATTACAATATTCCGGAGTAACCGTCAATGATTTCAGTAATGCGCGAACCTATACTGTTGTTGCGCAAAGCGGAAACCCAAATGAAGATTATTATAATGTGTATGTTGCCAGGGGACCTGCTGATATACACAATGAGATTTCCGGACTAACCATTACCGGCCAAAGGAACTGTTTTGATGAGCCATTTGGCGGAGTCACCGGGTCGGGCACTGCCTACGGAATCCGTTTGCGCACCGGTCTTGATGCGGGAGTGCATCTGACGGTTACCTTTACCAAGCCGGCTTTGTCTACCTGCCCTATTACATCGCCCTATGACTGGGCAGTATCATCATCGCCACTTACTATTCCGATTACCTCAGAAAGTGGTGTTACCGTAAATTACGTGATTACGCCAACCTGGGTAACCCCAAGTGATAAAAAGGAGATTAAAACCTTTTCATTTACCCCAGGCAGCAATTCACAGTTTGTAGAAACATACACCGGCGTAATAACCGGGTATCAAATTGCAGTGAATGTACCTTATGGAACCGACGTTTCGGCTTTGGTTGCAACTTTTACGCTGGATGATCAATATTCCTGGATGACTCATTCAGAGGAGAATCTGGACCTTGGGGTAAGGCAAACGAGTGGTGTGAGTGCTATAAACTATATCACCCCGGCAGCCTTTACGGTGTATGATGAAAACTGCCAGACGGTTGAGTATATGGTTACCGTTACTATGGCCCCTAATGGTTCAAATGATATTAACTCCATCGCCTTTTTTGGCACCGGAAATGATAATTGTTATGCTTCCTGGAACTGGAATGGTTCTTTTACCAAGGTTGCCGGCCCAGTAACGGTGAATTCGGTTGTTTATGACGGAACGTTCACACTCACTGTTCCTTATGGCACAAATCTTACTTCAACGCCACCGGCTACTGCTTTTACCCTGAGCCTGGTTAAATCTCCTCTTTGCACCATGCTTCCTGCAACTATCACCAGTTACACAGTAGGAACGCCTATTCCTGTTACGGTTACTGCTGCCAATGGAATCTCGAAAAAGAATTTCCTGATTACCATTAATGTTGATCCCACGCGGAGCAACGAGCATCTGTTAAAAACCTTCAGCTTTCACGGATTGACTCCGCCAGTAAGCGGAACCGTTACAGAAGCCACTCATCGTGTGGATATCACAGTGCCATTTGCAACCAATATGAATGGCTTGGTAGCTACTTTTACCCATAGCGATCATGCCTGTGTTTATATAAACGGACCCGGTACCACTGATAAAACATTACAATATTCCGGTGTAACCCCCAATGATTTCAGAAATGCACGAACCTATACTGTTGTTGCACAAAGCGGAAACCCAAATGAAGATTATTATAATGTGTATGTTACCAGAGGACCTGCTGATACGCACAATGAGATTTCCGGGCTAACCATTACAGGCCAAAAGAATTGTTTTGAAGAAGCATTTGGCGGAGTCACCGGGTCGGGCACAGCATACGGAATCCGTTTGCGTACCGGTCTTGATACGGGAGTGCATTTGATGGTTGCCTTTACCAAACCGGCTTTGTCTACCTGCCCGATTACCTCACCTTATGACTGGGCAGTATCAACTTCGCCCCTGACTATTCCGATTACCTCAGAAAGTGGGGTTACCGTAAATTATGTGATTACGCCAACCTGGGTAACCCCGAGTGATAAAAAAGAGATTAAAACCTTTTCATTTAAACCCGCCAGCAATTCACAGTTTGTGGAAACCTACACCGGTGTTATAACAGGTTATCAAATTGCGGTGAATGTGCCTTATGGAACCAACGTTTCAGCTTTGGTTGCATCTTTTACGCTGGATGATCAATATTCCTGGATGACTCATTCAGAGGAGAATCTGGACCTACGGGTAAGGCAAACGAGTGGTGTGAGTGCTATAAACTATATCACCCCGGCAGCCTTTACGGTGTATGATGAAAACTGCCAGACGGTTGAGTATATGGTTACGGTTACCGTGGCCCCTAATGGTTCAAATGATATTAACTCCATCGACTTTGTTGGAACCGGAAACGATAATTGTTATGCTTCCTGGAATTGGAACGGATCATTTACCAAGGTTGCAGGCCCGATAACGGTGAATTCGGTTGTATATGACGGAACGTTCACGCTCACTGTTCCTCATGGCACAAATCTTACTGCAACGCCACCGGCCACTGCTTTTACCCTCAGCCTGGTTAAATCGCCTTTTTGCACCATGGTTCCTGCCTCTGTCACCAGTTACACAGTAGGGTCGCCTATTCCAGTTACAGTCACTGCCGCCAATGGAATCTCGAAAAAGAAATTCCTGATTACCATTAATGTTGATCCCACCCGGAGCAATGAGCATTTGTTAAAAACATTCAGCTTTCAGGGATTGAATCCTGCAGTAAGCGGAACCGTTACGGAAGCTACACACCGTGTTGACCTCACGGTTCCTTTTGCAACCAATATGAATGGATTAGTGGCTACTTTTACCCATAGCGATCATGCCTGTGTTTATATAAACGGACCCGGTACCACTGATAAAGCATTACAATATTCCGGAGTAACCCCCAATGATTTCAGTAATCCACGAACCTATACTGTTGTTGCGCAAAGCGGAAACCCAAATGAAGATTATTATAATGTATATATTACCAGAGGTGCTGCAGATACACATAATGAGCTTACGAGTTTATCCATCTCCGGACAAACCAATTGCTTATCCGGAGCCCACGCAGGGGAAATATCCGGAACGAGTCCGAATTTTACCTTCCGTTTGAGAAACGTCTTGGATGCAGGTAAATCATTGAGCGTTAGCTTTACCAAGCCAGCGTTGGCAACAGCTTGGGTGGGGGCAACACCAATAACCTCTCCTTATACCTGGACCCCATCAGGAAACACACCGCTGGTTATTTCCATCAGAGCAGAAAACGGTGCACAGGCAAATTACACAATAACTCCGACATGGGTAAATCCAAGTACCTTAAAATCAATTACTTCGTTCAGTTTGCTGATTCCCAAAGCGGTTGGTGGCGGTACCTGGACAGCGACTTCCGATCCAATCAACCAATCCTCAAAGGTTATCACAGTTCATGTTCCCCACGGATCGGTCTTAAATCCATTGGTTGCCGTATTTACGCTTGACGATAAATATGCTTTAATGACCCACTCGGAAGAGAACGGCGATTTGCGTGTTCTGCAAACAAGCGGGGTTAGTATAAATAACTATACAACATCTGTTGCCTTTACGGTTTACGATGAGGGTTGTAGTACGGTGGAATACTTTGTAGTTATTGCCATGGACGAAAACAGCGGCAATGATTTCACCTCAACTCCCGGATTCAGCGGTACTGGCAATGATCCTTGCTATAATGTACAACGCGATGGTTATCAGTATCAACCTTGGGCATTTTCAGGTAGTTTTACCTCTGGTGGTCCCGTAACAGCCGGCAATCCGCCGTTTGATTACGATGCAACACTCACCCTCACGGTACCTTTTAATACCAACCTTAATAGTTTTATCCTATCATTGCCTATTCCGGTTGGAGCAAGCATATCTCCCTCATTGATTACTAGTTATACACTGGGTACTCCAATTCCGGTAACGGTAACGGCCAGTAATGGCGTGGCCCAAAAGTTTTATCTGCTCACTATATTGCAGAATGCCGCGAATACTGAGCATGTGCTCACCTCTTTCAAATTCCTGAAGGCAAACAACCCTGGCCTTGCCGAAGATATTGTTGCCGCTGGTAACGATATAACACACGAGTTTGGTTTGCTGGTTCCCTACGCAACAAATCTTACGGCATTAAAAGCATCATTTACCAGGAGCGATCATGCCTGCGTGTATATCAACGGACCTGGTACCACAGATAAAACAATACAGATTCCAGGTGTGACTGCCAATAATTTCGGATCATCGTTATTTTACACGGTTGTAGCACAAAGCGGCTCGCCCGATGAAAGCAACTATCACGTGGTGGTATCCAAAATACCTGCCGACACCCATAATGAGCTCACCAACCTGGCGATAACGGGGCAAGCCGATTGCCTGACCGGGGCATTTGCCAGTGAAATATCAGGTTCCAGCCCAAATTGGACCATCCGGCTTCGTACCGGTCGCGATAATGGCAGGCCATTGATTATTAATTTTACAAAACCAGCACTGGCTACCAGTGGAGGTTTTAGTTCCGGCGATAGCTGGACACCATCAGGTAATACTCCAAAAAGTATTGTAATCACCTCGGAAAGCGGGGTGCCTGTTACCTACACCATTACGCCTCAGTGGGTATCGCCCAGTACAAAAAAGGCACTCACCTATTTTGCTTTTGAACCCTATTCGGAAATTCCCGGTACCGGTAACAGTCAGCTTCATCTGGTGCATCAGGGCACGATTGATGAAGCCGGAGGCCAGGTTGTTGTTCATGTTCCTTATGGCACAGATGTCACTGCGCTGAGGGCTTCGTTTATTTTGGACGATAAATATGCAAAGTTGACTCATTTGGAATTTAATCCTACAGCAACAGTTCTGCAAACCAGTGGCATAAGTCCGGTGAATTATACCCAGCCCGGGGCTTTTACCGTTTATGATGAAGCATGCAATACCAAGCAGTATTTTGTTACGGTGATTGTAGATTCTAATTCAGGTAACGATGTTACCAATATAACTTTTAGCGGACTGGAATACCCATCCTGCGCGGTTTGCAATAATCTTCCCCCTATACCAGCCGCTCCGGTTGCCGTTTCGATAAATGGAACAAATATCACGATTACGGTTCCTTTCGGAACTGATCTTGGGCACATTGTACTTGGAGGTTCCTATTCCCCGGGTGCTACCTGCTCCACAAATCTGGCAAATGTTACCAGTTATGTATCTCCTTTGCCACTGGTTGTGACCGCTGCAAATGGAGTTGCCAAAAAGACCTATACCCTTACCATTTTGAGAGCGGCTGCACTCAGCGGAACGCAACTGCTAACCTTTGGATTTGAGACCTCGCACAATGCCGGACTCACTCAGAACAGTTGGAATATTCTGCCCATCAGCCAATCAACTTACCGGGTTGATGTTAAAGTTCCTTTCGGAACCAATTTAACTCAATTGGTGGCTTCGTTTACACACTCACCGATGGCTTGCGTTTACATTAACGGCAGACAATGGACAGCAACCGATCTGCAATGCTCAGGGCAGTACAAACCCAATAATTTTAGTCAGGCAATTACTTATACCGTTAAGGCTCAGAACGGAGATGAAGCTTATTACAATATTTATGTATCCTATCCGGTGGATGGAGATGTTTGTGAAAATGCACTGCCGCTGACTTTCCCGGTAGTTAATCTCTTTGGCACTACTACCGGCTTTAACGATGATTACAACCAATCGCCATGCAGTGGGGAGCAAAACTACATGGATGGTAATGATGTGGTTTATTCGATAGAGCTGACTCAAACCGGAACTTTGTCGGGTAGCATTCTTGGATCTTATGCCGCTGTTCATATTTTAAGTCAATGCCCTGGCCAGCAACTCAGTCAATCAGCATGCAGGGGATTTGCCGGAGGTCCAAACGGGGGTTCATTTTCCAGTGAAATGGTTGCCGGACGATATTTTGTGATTGTAAGCTCACTTACGGGTCACCAGACTACTACCTATTTGCTTAATCTACAGTTTGAAAGCCGGAATCATAATCAGCCAGACTGGACTATTGATCCAACACGATTCAGCTACAACGGCGATATTACCGCAGAGATTTTTATTAATGATATTGCAGTTACCGGTGGTCAGGGTATCCTCGGAGCCTTTTTTGGTGATGTTTGCCGCGGGGTTCAAACCGGAGGAATGACTGGCCCATCAGGAAGTTACGTGTTTATTATCAGGTGTTACAGTAATTTGGCTTCAGGCGAAACGCTATCGTTCCGATATTATGATCCGGTACTTGATACGGTGCTTGCTGTTACTGAAACCATTGCTTTTGAGGATAATATGATTTTGGGCGATGCTCAAAATCCAATTCCTTTGCATGCCTATTTCCCGGTTCAGGTATCAAAACAATTACCTGCTGGTTGGAGCTGGTTTAGCCTCAATGTAACCAACTCCGATATGGCACCTGCAAAAGTGTTGGCAACTGTTGCTCCGGTTAACCTCGATTATATTAAAAGTCAAACGGCATCGGCAACCTACTATACCGCAACAGGTTGGTTTGGTGATTTGACTACCATTAACCCTAAAGAGATGTATAAATTATATCTCTCCCAATCGGCTACTTTAACTTTCGCGGGCAATCCAGCCAGTTCTTTTGCAAACCCCATCACGATTAAAGCAGGTTGGAATTGGATCGGCTATATTCCTCAGGTTGGCCAGTCTATTGCCAACGCCCTGTCCAGCATAAACCCGGTAGCTGCCGATTATATTAAAAATCAGACCCTTTCGAGTACCTATTATGCTGTATCGGGTTGGTTTGGAGGTCTTTCAGGATTAACACCGCTTGATGGGTATATGCTTAAAACGAGTCATGGAGCAGTATTAAGTTACGGAAGCATTGAACCGGTGAGCTTGAAGAGCGTGAAGAACGTGAAGAATGTGAAGAACGAGAAGAACGTTAAGAACGTTAAGAACGAGAAGAACGAGGAGAACGTTAAGAACGTGAAGAATGGGGAGATTGGGGAGAGTGTGGTGAGGGTGGAAGATTTTGAATATTCGGGGCAGGTGAATGCGGCGGTCTATTTGAATGGGCGGAGTTTTGAAGCTCAGGATTATTGCCTCTTTTCGGTGGTTGATGGTCAGGTTAGAGGTGCGAGCCGCGGATTGTGGTTTGAGCCTACTAAAGAGTGGATACACAATCATCTTATATATAGTAATATAGAAGAAGGTGATACGGTCAGGTTCCGATTGTATGATTCAGCATCTGACAAGTGGTATCAATTTGAAGAATATCTGGTTTTTAAATCCGATATGCGAATTGCCAATGCCTTCAACCCTTTCCTCCTTAAATCTTCCTCCTTACTTAACCCTTCACCCCTCACCCTTAACCCTTCTTTAAGCGTATGGCCTAATCCGGCTGGGTACCTGGCAACCATTGGATACGCGATAACCACTGATCAGGTTGTTGTTATTCAGATAATCGATTTTTCCGGCAGAATCGTAAATGAATTGAACCTGGGAAAACAGCCATCGGGTGAGCATGTTGCAATTTGGGATACATCAACAATCGATCAGGGAGTTTATTACCTTCGGTTTAAAAATTCCCAATCCGTATATAAACAAGTTGTAATAGCCAGATAAACTGTTTGTTTTAGTTTTTTTGGGAGATCAAAATATTGATTAATTGACATTATAATAATTGACATTATATTACCGCAAAGATCAAAAGGTATGAAAACCCTTATAAAGATTTGTTTAGCCATGCTGGTTTTTACCACGATAAGTGCTCATGGTCAAACCAACCAGCCTGACTGGACAGTTGATCCGGTCAACTACTCGTATGATATGGAAGTGGTTGCGCAGGTCTTTTTCAATGCCAGTCCAGTAACTGCCAATGGGATATTGGGAGCGTTTATCGATGGAACATTACAGGGAGTAAAGGCTGTTGGATTAAATTACTCTGGTAAGTATGTGTTTATTATGCGTGTATATGGGAATATAGTGAGTGGAAAAACCATCACTTTTAAGTTTTACGATACGGCCAGGGACCGGGTGTACGACATTACCGAGACTATTCCCTTCATGGCTGATTCAAGAGTTGGCAACGGAGATACTCCGCAGCTGTTTCACGCAATCATGGGATCCGATGCCACCCTGAGTGATCTTAGGGCCGGTGGTGTTACTATCACGGGTTTTAATTCATCCACCCTTACCTACATTGTGAAATTGCCAAAGGGCACTTTGGTTCCGCCTGTTGTTACGGCAACTACAACGGATATTAAAGCTGGCAAGCTAATAACTCCTGCTGCATCTATACCAGGGGTGGCCTCTGTTTTGGTGACTGCCGAAAACGGAACCACTCAAAAGACATATACCGTAAGCTTTGATATTATAAAAGGGACCGATGCAACGCTGCGTGATCTCAAAGTTGACGGTACTACTCTGACTGATTTTAATCCGGGCACCCTGGATTATCTCGTAGTTTTGCCACATGGAACGCTGTTGGTACCTACTGTAACCGCAACAACTACTGATGCTTCGGCTGCAAAGCTTATTACCCCGGCACCTTCTGTACCCGGAACCACCAGCATTGCGGTAACCGCTGAGGACGGGATTGCCCAAAAACTTTACACGGTTTATTTCTCGAATTCATCTTATATAAATAAACCAACCTGGGTAGTTAACGAAACTGACTACTCCCTGGATGCTGAGGTAATTGCACAGGTATATGTCGACAATCTGCTCAGTACTGCAGCAGATGGTATTTTGGGATGCTTTGTGGGATCCAGTTGCCGTGGAGTAAAAACGG
Organism: uncultured Bacteroidota bacterium; assembly: GCA_903919925.1. Lineage (GTDB taxonomy): Bacteria > Bacteroidota > Bacteroidia > Bacteroidales > UBA12481 > UBA12481. The sequence goes on from CAIXKO010000534.1 coordinate 31,594, forward strand.
GAGGATCAATAGGGCCAACAGGGAAATTTGTGATTTCCATTCGGTGTTACAGTAATACTGCATCGGGTGAGACCTTAACTTTCCGGTATTTCGATCCGATCCTGGATACGGTGCTTCCAATACGCGAAACCGTTGCTTTTGAACCGAACATAATCGTGGGAACGGGTATAAATCCTTTTCTCATGCATGCTTCAACCAATCTCATTGCCATTAAGCCGCTGGCGGCAGGCTGGAACTGGTTCAGTTTGAATTTGTTGAATTCCGATATGTCTTTGAACAATGTATTGGCTTCAGTCAGTTTTCATGAAGGGGATTATATTAAGAGTCAAACCCTTTCAGCCATGTATTATAAGGATTTTGGATGGTTTGGTGATCTCACCACTATTGATCCCACTGAGATGTATAAAATCAAAGTGAGTGCGATGGATACCATTGAATTCGTTGGATTTGAGATTATTCCGGGTAGTTTGACTGTTTCGGTTAAGGTGGGTTGGAACTGGATTGGTTATCCACTGCTCACTCCCGGGACGGTGGAGAATGTATTAAAAGAAATATATCCTGTTGTAGGTGATTATATCAAGAACCAGACGTTATCAAACTCGTATTATGCCGGATCAGGATGGTTTGGCGAGTTAAACAATATGGTGCCGCTCGATGGTTATATGCTCAAGACCAGTCACACGGGCACTCTGTCTTACACTTCAGGAGCTGGAGGATATACTGATACCCGCGATGGCACGGTTTACCCATGGGTTAGAATCGGTACTCAAAGCTGGATGCTTCAGAATTTGTCTTACCTTCCTTCGGTCAGTCCATCGGCAAGCGGATCCGATGTCATACCTTATTATTATGTATACGGTTACCAGGGAACCAGTGTGAGTGATGCAAAAGCAACATCCAACTTCAATACTTATGGTGTTTTGTATAACTGGGAAGCGGCCAAAACTGCCTGCCCAAGCGGCTGGCATTTGCCTACTGATGAGGAGTGGAAAACCCTCGAAAAGTATCTGGGGATGAGTGTGACAGAGTCAAACACATCGGGATGGAGGAACAGTGGATCGGTTGGAACTAAAATGAAATCCACCACCTTATGGCCCGTGAGTGGGAGAGGAGATAACAGCAGTGGTTTTACGGCCCTTCCCGGAGGTAATCGGGGCACAAGCGGTGGCTTTTATAATATTGGTACGTATTCCGTATTTTGGTCTGCCACCAGTACTGATCTTACAAATGCTTGGTATAGAGGATATTATTCGTCTGATGATGGTTCTGGAAGAGATATTTGGTATCGGTACGGAGGGTTTTCGGTGAGGTGCCTGAGAAATTGAAGGGCCCTGGTTAAGAATCTGCGTCATCAGTGTTCTATTATAATTTTTGCGTGCCGCATTGATCACATGCATGGTGGAAACCCTGAATATGGGTGTGGTTAATGCACATTTGGGTCAATTAGTATTGAAGAAAATGCTGTTGGCGTAAAAGTTGTATTTTCATTATAAATATACAGCCGGATACTCTAATTTTGCTTGCTGTATGCCACTTCCCATGTAAATCCACTAAAATGAAACAAATTTACCTTCTGGTGTCCTTGGCACTTCTGTGTGCCAGTTTACCAATGGAAAAAGCTTTTGCGGTTACCGCTTATCCGTATCCAGTGAAAATTACTCAGCGCGATGGAACAAAACTCACTATTATTTTGCAGGGCGATGAAAAAGTTAAATGGGCCAAAACCCTGGACGACTATGCTTTAATGTATAATGATAAAGGAGTTTATGAATATGCCCGGTTGAATGCATCCGGCGACATGGTTCCTTCAGGAATAAAAGCAAGTGAAATAATGGAGCGAACACCTGCCGAACTTTCTTTTTTAACCTATACCCAAAAGAACCTGGTTTTCAGTCCTTCTCAGGTTTCAGTGATGAAACAAGTGTGGAACACCCTTAAGTCAGGAGGTCCGGACAAGGCGTTTCCTACCACCGGCAGTCGCAAGCTCATTTGTATATTGATTGGGTTTACCGATTTGGCATTTACCAAAACCCAGGCGGAATTTCAAAACCTGTTTAATCAGGTAGGTTATACCCTTGACGCAGCAGCAGGAAGCGTAAAAGACTTTTTTACAGAGGCTTCCTATGGTCAGCTCAACCTGACTGTAGATGTTGCCGGCCCGTTTACAGCCAGTAACACAATGGCTTATTACGGAGCCAATGATGCCTCGAGTAATGACCTCCGTCCTCGGGAGTTGATCACGGAAGCGGTTAACCTGGCCAATCCAACGGTAAATTATGCCGATTACGATAATGACCTGAATGGCACGGTGGATGGAGTTTACGTGATTTTTGCCGGTTACGGTGAAGAAAATGCCGGAGTTAGCCCCAATGCCATCTGGTCGCATGCCTGGAGTATTACCACTGTCACCCTGGATGGTAAAACAATCAGCAAATACTCCTGTTCCCCGGAGCTGAGAGGAGCTACAGGAACCAATTTAACCAGAATCGGAGTGATTTGCCATGAGTTTGGACATGTGCTGGGTGCACCCGATTTTTATGATACGAATTACGCTACCGGCGGGCAGTATTTAGGCACCGGGTGGTGGGAC
>CAIXKO010000535.1 GCA_903919925.1 uncultured Bacteroidota bacterium
CCGCTGTTGGAATTAAGCTCACCGCAATCGGGCCCGGTTTTTACCATTCCAAAAGGGTATGTGGCACCGGGGAAAGTATTTCCTCCGCCCTGAGTTCCTATAAAGGGATCAACATATTGTGTAACGTCTTCCTCCTGGTTTTGCCCAACTGAGGTTGAAGGACGCTGAGAGCGGCGCTGCTGGGCCTCAAGAGACAGTGAGGTAACAAGGATGGCGAGTGCAAAAATGGTTGCTTTCATAGAATAAAACCCCGGCTTGGTGGCCGGGGTAAATGTTGATGATTGAATTATAAATGCAATGCAAATTTGCAAATCTGTTGGAACTTTTTCTAATACTCCATTACAAATATATTCAATAGATGATTATCCGTTTTTCACTTTCCGATGTAGAGCCGGAGCTATAATCCGATCCGTAAACCCGCATTAAATCCGGGGTACATGGTAACCTTGCTGGTAACGTGACGTGGATGTTCCCTGTTGATTTCGTTTCCGGTAACCTTAACGTTCCAGCTACCTCCGGCATAAACCGTAATGATTTTGGTGATGTTGTAGCTAAGGGAAAGGTTTAACCGGTTCAGCATATTCATATGCTCCGAAAACCATTCCGCGTTATTAATCTGATAAGATACCTCTTCCACACTAAGATCCATACGTTTGCCCAGGGGGATCAGCGTACCGATTCCATACCCAAAACCCCAGCTGATGGTATCGTTTTTTACACCGGCTCCAGCCGACAAAATATTATAGAATCTCCTGGTTCCGGTTTTAAATGAAATCTCTCCAAAAAGGGTTTCATTTCCTCCGATCTGCAGTACTTTATATCCATTTTTCACAAAACACAGTAACCCGATAGGAATACCTTTTTCTATAGAGTCAGTTACGTTTACAATTCCCAACTGTACGCCATTCAATACTTTTGCATAATTAATGAATCCGGATGCCTGGACACCGGTTTGCTTTCCGGTTGTAACATTGGCAAATCCGCTGGCCTGCACTCCCTTCATGTTGCCAATAGTGATATTAGCAAAACCTGAGCTCTGGATTCCTGCAGCATTTCCTTTACTGATGTTGGCAAATCCGCTTACCTGACCATAAGAGGCTCCCTTTGCGTAATTGAAATATCCACTTGCCTGAAATCCATCAACGGTGTCCAGCGCAATGTTAGCAAATCCTGCCACCTGACCACCAGAGACTTTTTTAGCGTTAAAGTTCCAAAATCCTGCTACTTCCATACCTTTTGCTTTTCCAAAGGTGTTGTTACAGAACCCGGCAAACTGCACGCCGTTCATATCACCCTTTAAAGCATTGCCAAAACCGGCAAATTCTACTCCGTTCAATCCCCCGGAATAACCGGCAATCATATTAAAGGAAAGCAGGTTAGTTGTTTGTGATGAGAGTAAACCGTTTGTGCCCAGCGGAGTAATAAAACTCAGGTGAAACGGACTGATCCGGGTAGTGTCCTGAGCCGTTGATTTGCCGAAGAAAGCGATTGCAACAATGGCAATCATTAAGATACTTTTTTTCATTGCTTAAGAATTATTTTTTTTCTTTTTAATTATTGGCGCACAACTTTTCCGCTACCTGAAATATGGATATCAAGTTCAGGATTGCCGGAATAATAAACATTGCCACTGCCGGATATCAGCGCCTTTAGCTGGTCCTCCACCGTAAGCCTGGCATTGCCCGACCCGCTTATGGTGGTCTCAGCCTTTGGAGCGATTAATCCGGTTGCGTGAAACCCCCCAGATCCTGAAATCAGGACATTCAGGTTTTCCGTTTGACCTGAAAGACGCATTTCGCCCGATCCTGAAATCACTGCATCAAGCTCCAGCGATTCAATGTCAAGATCAATGGCTCCTGAACCCGAAATCACTAAATCAAGATTTTTGAGATCAATAAACGGGGTTAAACCTTCCATGGTACCCGATCCACTGATACCTGCCTTGGTGAGGGTTGGCATGGTGATATATATCTTCACTGGTTTTGAAAACCTGACCATGTCGCGGTAATGGATGGTCAGGATTCCGTCAACCGCCGAATCAAGATCGAGATTGTCAATAATATTCTGCTGAGCTTCAATAACCACCTCCGTTTTATCGCCCTGGGAGATGAAAATATCGGCATCAATAGCGGATACAATTCCATCGAAATTATCGGTAGTGATCGTTTGCCTAACGATTTCGCCTTGCCCCGTGATGCTTGAAAAAAACTCATCATGGCAAGAAAACAGGGCCAATGGAAGGATTGCAACTGCTGCTATCATTAACTTCCGTTTCATACTTTTTATCATTTTGGTATCGTTAAATTAGTTTGAATTAGTTTATTCATAAGGATGACAGGCATTATTGAAAATACCCCTATCGACAATAAAAAAAAAGTTGATTAAAACCGAAAACCGGCCATCGCACCAATCCTGATGCTGACAGGAGTGCTAACAATCATCAGGTTTTTAACCGGTAATGAAAAGAGAAAAGGGAAATCAGCGGTCCCGGCATCGGCATGGTCCAAACCGGCAAATCCGTTAAGGGTGGGTCCAATAACGAATTTGAAGTATTTACCTAATTCAAAATCCAGGGTGGGAGAGAGGCGGACCAACGCACCTTTTGAATTGACGAAACGCCTGTTGCTGGCCAAATAATTTCCAGTAAGATCAATGCTTACCGTCATTCTTTTTGCAACTCTTACCTGAGTGCCCAACCCATATCCAACCGAAAGGAATTCTTTTTGAATGCCGGCAGTGAGTATATTATAAAACCGTCTGATCCCGGTTTTCAAACTGATATTCAGTGGGAGAAGGTCATTGGCCGAAACTTCAATACTATGATAACCTTTTGCAACAAAGCTAAGCAGCCCGATGGGAACCCCGGTGCTAACCGTATCGGCAAAATTGAAAACCGATAGCTGCAATCCCTGAACCTCGGTGGCATAATTTGCAAATCCTGCCACCTGAGTACCCTTGCTGATTCCGGTTGCGATATTTAAGAATCCGGCAGCCTGAAGCCCGCCTACACTTTTGGCATAGTTTCCAAATCCACCGACCTGAGCAACCTTAACTTCTTTCAGAGCAATATTGGCAAATCCGGATGCTTGTATTCCATCCACATTCTGACTGGTAAAATTGCTGAATCCGGATACCTGGGTCCCATACATCGGACCATGAAGTACATTACTGAATCCGGCCAGCTGAACCCCACGGATAGTATCCGTTACAATGTTGCTAAATCCGGTAGCCTGAAGACCGTTGAACGAGCCGGCATCCACATTGAAAAACCCGGACAGTTGAACACCCTGGCTCTTTTTTCCGACAATGTTACCAAACCCAGACAGTTGTACCCCATACATATCGTTGCTGACAACATTGAGAAAGCCGCCAAGTTCCACACCGTTCACCCCCCCTGAATAACCGGCGAGGATATTCAATGAAACACGGTTGGTGATCAAACCTGACACAAAACGATTACTGCCCACAAACGGAACCAATGATAATTGTCCGAATCTCTGTTCAAATGCCGGAATATTTTCTGTTGCAGTTAAGCTCCTTGCGGGCACCAGTGCCTTCACCAGCGTGCGATCATTTATTTTGGATACCGGAAGCCCGGATAGTTGATTTTCGGTCAGAATCCTGGCTTTAGGAATTAATGAGATATTCAGCGAAGGCTGCACTTTTGGTTTTACGATAATCAGCGTATCGGCGTATCCTATTTTGCTATAGCTCAATACCTGACTATCCTGATCTCCCGGAACAGTAATTGAGTAAAAACCCTTTGAATCTGTGGCTGAAACAAACATCCCGTCCACCTCATATATACTTGCAGAAGAAATAATTTCGCCGGTTTGCGCATCATAAATGTAGCCGGTGATCGTGTATTCCTGGTTATGATCAATTGATTTTTCACTTTTTAAGGGAACATCGCTCAACAGGATAACATGGTTCCC
>CAIXKO010000536.1 GCA_903919925.1 uncultured Bacteroidota bacterium
AAAATATATTTCAGTTTATTGATTTTTACAGCCTCTGCAATTGCCTTCGGTCCATCGAGTAAAACCAATGTGCCGGATGCTCTGGTTATTGCAAATTGCGATAATATCCGCATTTCTTCGCCCGACAAGGCACTGGTTAAAATCTTTAAAAGGGCACAAATCACCTCCCATGGTTCTGTTGGCAAAGACAATGATCCGGTAGGTCCCTGGTATGAAGCAGCTCTGCCTAATCGGGAGGTATTCTGTATCCGTGATGTCAGCCATCAGTGTATAGGTGCCGAAATTCTTTGGCAGGGGAAACAGAACCTGAACATCAGTGTAAATGGGAAAACCGCTGTAACAGCGGAAGCAGGTAAGACGGTTTTGGATTGAAAAGGTCTACCTTTGGCGACTCAATATCTATTCGAAGTGGAAACAATAACAACCAGAATTAATAAATGAAAATTGTAGATGCCAAGGGACTTAAATGCCCGATGCCGCTGATCCTGACCAAAAGGGCACTATTGGAAATTGAACAGGATGAAACGCTGGAGATTCTGATCGATAATGAGATATCGGTTAAAAATGTAAGCCGCTTCCTGGAGGAGCATCAGATGCAAGTTGGCACTGAAAACCTGGACGGGCTTTACCGGCTCACCGTTTGCAAAACGGGAGTGATAGCTGAACAAACCCGTGCAGAAGAGTATTGCGAAACCCCTCAACCAGATCCGTCAAACTACATCATCAGCTTTCAAAAGAATATCCGGGGCGAGGGGTCAGATGAACTGGGATCGCGCCTGATTCAACTGTTTATCAATACCCTTCCTGATATCGATCACAAGCCAAATGTGATTGTTTTTCTGAACAGTTGCGTGTTCCTCACGCTTATGGACTCTGTTGTTTTGGAGCCTCTGAAAAGGCTCGAAATCGAGGGTGTCAGAATACTTGTTTGCGGCAACTGCCTCGACTATTTTCAAAAAAAGGAGGAACTGGCGGTTGGTATCGTATCCAATATGTATGAGATCATGAGTTTGATGTCGGATTCGCCGAAAGTTCTTTATCCCTGATTTACGATGAGTACTTTCGATTTATTAAGTACCGTTGAGTATGGGGGATGTTCGGCGAAACTTCCGGCTGCTGAGCTGAGCAGGGTGTTAGAGGGACTTCCGCTCACCCCGGATGACAATATCCTGGTGGGAATCGAAACGCATGATGATGCTGGTGTTTACCGTATCAGCTCGGAACTTGCCCTCATACAAACCACCGATTTCTTTGGTCCGGTTTGCTCCGATCCGTTCGACTTTGGCCAGATTGCTGCTGCCAATGCACTGAGTGATGTGTATGCCATGGGAGGGGAGGTGCTAACCGCATTGAACATTGTAGCCTTTCCGGCTGATGTGCCGCTGGAGATACTGCGGGAAATTCTCAGGGGAGGTATCGAAAAAGTTAAGGAAGCGGGTGGGGTGATACTTGGTGGTCACACTATTGTGGATGAGGTGCCCAAATACGGATTGGCTGTTACCGGCACCATTCATCCGGATCGGATTGCTACCAACGCTGCCGCAAAGGCCGGTGAAGTGCTGATCCTTACCAAGCCCATCGGTGCTGGAATCATCATGGCAGGAAGGCGGATCCGGGAGATCGGCGATATTCCTTATCAGGTGGTGATTGATAGCATGAAACAGCTCAATAAGGGGGGCGCCGTGGTGATGCGAAAGTACGGCATACGCAGTGCCACTGATATTACAGGATTCGGTTTAGCCGGGCATGCACTGAAAATGGCTAAAGCATCGGGGGTAACTATCAGGATTTTCCCCGCTGAGGTTCCGGTATTCGAAGGGACAATGGATCTGCTTAATCTTGGCTGCATCCCGGGAGCCTGCTTCCGCAACCTGGAATATGTGGAGACCGATGCCACTTTTGGGGAAGATTTGAACTACGAACAAAAAATGCTCGTTATGGATGCACAAACATCCGGAGGGTTGCTGATTTGCTGTGATCCTGACCACGTTCGTGATATTCTGCTGGAGTTAGCCGAATCCGGGTTTATGAGGTCATCGGTGGTGGGGGAGGTTTTGCCCTTTAATGGCAAGCACCTGTTTGTATCCAATTTGTAATATTAAAGTCCATCCTAAAACTTATCAATTCGTATGAAAAAACTGATTCTGGTTGCTTTTTCCGTCATCCTGGCGGTCGCTACCTTTGGTGGATGCAAGTTGATATCTCATGAAAGTGCCGTGGTTGTTTACCCTCAGCAGGCAGGGCCTCAAGAGGAGTTTGCAGCCAGAGAGCTACAGCGGTATTTCTACTTACGGACAGGGATCCTTGCCGATCTGGTACGGAGTGACACAGTACCTTCGGGGTTCAACCATAGTTTTATTCTGGGTAACAAAAACTCAGATTTATTCAGAGGCCTGACTGATTCGGATGATATTCTGAGGTATTCGGGCAACCTGGGTGCCGATTGTTTTTTCATCAAATCGTATACATTGCCAAAGGGCAGGCAACAGGTAATTGCCGGTGGCGATGGAATGGGTACTCTGTATGGGGTATACCGGTTGCTGGAAAGCACGGGTATTCGTTACAGCATTGACGGCGATGTGCTGCCCGATGAAAAGTTTGATCCCGATCTTCTTGCGGTCAACGAAACCGGGAATCCGAGGTTCGGCAAACGCGGACTGCAGCCTTTCCATGATTTCAATGTGGGTCCGGATTGGTGGAACCTTACCGATTACCATGCTGTGTTGTCGCAAATGGCCAAGTTACGGATGAACATCATCGGGTTCCACACTTATCCAAGCTGGAACAAGTCGGCCGGACCTGAAGCCAATGTATGGATCGGGTTACCTGAGGATGTTGACTCACAAGGCGATGTAAAAACCGGCTTTGAGGCCGGTGTGGTTACCACGCGCCGGGGTTGGGAGGTTAAGCCGTTCCCCACCGGTGAATATGCCTCCGGGGCGGGCCTCTTATTTGAGGGCGACGAATACGGTCCGGATTACTTGCTCGACTGCCTGGATTGGCCCAGGAATGAAAAGGATGCCGTAGCCATGTTTAACCGTTACGGCGATTTCCAGCAGCGGGTTTTTGCGGATGCCCGGTCAATGGGTATCAGCGTTTGCACTGGTACGGAACTTCCACTTGGGATTCCGCCGATGCTGGCCTCGGGGCTGAAGTCGAAGAATCTGAATCCGGACGATCCGGAGGTGATCGGGAAATTGTACGAGGGAATGTTTCTCCGGATCAATCGAAAAACTCCGGTGGATTATTTCTGGTTTTGGATGCCCGAGATCTGGCTTTGGTCGGAACCTGGCTGTGCAGGCTGGGAGATCACCACAGAGAAGAATGTACAACGCGATATTAAGCTAATCCAATCCGCAGCTGAAAAAACCGGCATCACCTCCGGATTCGCTACCAGTGCATGGAGGCTGGGAACAGTGAAGAATCCCCGCTGGACGGATGAAAATACCCCGAAAAGCTGGGCCATGTCGTCCATCAATACCAGCGGTGGAGCCGATCCGGTTGAGAAATATTATGGGGAAAATATGGGCAGGCCAAAGTGGGTGATCGGTTGGGCAGAGGATGACGGAGCTGCTGGAGCCCATTGCTGCACTGCCTGGGACGTTCAATTCTGGGTAGAGCGGATGTTTGTTAATTCAGCCGATGCATTCAAATATAAATGCGAAGGGATGATGGCTATCCATTGGCGCACTGCCTCCATTGCACCCAATATTTCGGCCCTTTCCCAAGCCGGATGGCGCTTTATCGCCCCAGGAACAGAAAACTCACCAGATCTGGGTGTGGCTCACAACCTTCCTCAATTCTGGGAAAGTTGGGGTAGCTCGATGTTCGGCAACGAGGTGGGAGCCCGGGCCGGACGGATTTTGCAAAAATTCGACGGCTGCCACCAAACCCTCAACCGCCTGATTAATGACGGCTGCAGAACCACCGATAAAAGCATCCTCGATCTGTTTGCACCGCTCCAGGAATTTCAGGCGCTTGAAAAAGAGATCATTGGGACCAGTAATAAGGAGAGATTCGATTATTGGTTTAATTATTTAGATGCCAGTCGTTTGCGGGTAACTACCTGGGTTCTTTCCTCCCGACTCGATTCAATCATGAGCAAGGCAGTAACCCTCACCAATAAGGAGGAGAGACTCCGGTTCACCAGGGATAAGGCGCTACCTGCACGAATCGGGCTGGCCAGATCGTGGGAACAAATGATAGGTGCATACCTCAACTGCGCAAAGTCGACCGGAGAGGTTGGAACGATAACCAGCATCGAGAGCGGCAACCGGAAAAGGATTCTCCACAAGCAGGATTCTTTGATTACAGGAATTCTGGGAATTCCGCTTCCGGCCGAGGCTTCCGTGAATACTGGCTATAGCGGTAAGTCGCGAATATTTATCTCATCGGTATGCACTTCCTGGAAAGCAGGAGAACCCATGGAAATCCGCCCATTCGTGCTATCGCAGGAGGAATGCAAGAAAGTCAGCCTGTATTGGAGACCATTGGGAAAAGGCAGTTACTCCAGGGTTGAGGCCGGGCACAGGGCGCGTAATGCCTGGCGGGTGAATCTGCCAGAGAGCTCTGTAGGCTGTGTGGAATACTATATAGAGGCCAGCCTGGCCAATGGCAAAAAGATCCGTTATCCAGCAACATCCCCTGAAATCAATAGCACGGTCGTTTTTCGGAAAGATTGAAAGCTGGCTGGGAAGCTCCTCCCTTCCTGAGCAAAATATCAAATGATAAATTTATTTCCCTGCCGATAGGTGTATCTGGCCCTAAGTGGATATTACTATATGTTTAATGGTTAAAACAAAAGGTAGTTTGGAAATTGTGACAGTCTTTATCTGATGAATATTTTTGCTCACATAGGTTTTTTTAGTATTTAGGTTAGAAAAGTGGTTCTCCTTAATTGGGGAACTACTTTTTTTTTTTGAAGTGACGGGATAGATTGTATTAATATAATATTGAATATCAGCTGAATGGCAAACATTGAATTTGATAGTGAGAAAATTGAGCAGTTTTTCAAAGCTGATTCCCCGGGTAAGGATGAATCCTACATAAATGAAGTTTTTTGCGACAATACCAAAGAGAGAGAATTAAGGAAGCTTTTATCGCGGCAGTTCAGTGAAGTTTTGCCGGACGAAAAAGCTGATAGTAAGAATCTTGACCATATCCTGTACAAGATTCATTACGACATAAACACCAGGCTGGCAAATCAAAAGGGTTTTAATTGGAATATTATAATGCATTGGGTATCAAGTATAGTAGCCGCAATCCTACTTCCATTGGTTATTTTTATGGGCATTAGAAATCAAAAGGAAACTTTACTTAAAAAAGACACTTGGGTTGAAATCAAGGCACCTGCCTGGACCCGTGCGCAATTCAGTCTGCCTGACGGCACCACGGGCTGGCTGAATAGCAAATCCAGTATAAAATATAGTGGAAATTTCAATGCCGACCGGCAGCTTTCACTTGACGGTGAAGCTTTTTTTGATGTATTTCAGGATAAGAAACGCCCGTTTATTGTGCATACTCCTGAAATAAATGTTCAGGTAATGGGAACCCGCTTTAATATAGCTTCTTATCAGGACGAAAAAACGGCAGAGGTAGTTCTTGAGGAAGGGGTACTGGTTTTTAGTGATAATGAGATGAAGAAATCGTACCTCATGAAACCCAATGACCTTGTTACCTATAACAAAGCCCGTAAGCAGTTTTCAACCGAAGTGGTACAACCTCAGAAATATATTTCATGGAAAGATGGCAGACTGGTGTTCCGCAATGATCCGCTTGATGTAATTGCCAGACGATTGGAGAGATGGTATAATATTGATGTAGAGCTAAATGTGAGTTCACCCGAAGATATCAGGTGGCGGGCAACCTTTGTGGATGATAGCCTTGAAGAGGTTCTGAAATTACTGAATCGAAGTTTACATGTTGATTATAAAATGGAGAAAAGGGATTTAAAGTCTGATGAAACATTTACTAAAACGAAGGTGATCCTTTCTTTTAAAAATACTAAACCTTTAAAAAAATAATACTAATACATCTGCCTATGAAACAGCCTTTTATCAGTTTTTAAAAGCAAAAGCAGGAAAGCGTTGAAGCCGCCTCCCTGCCATATTGCTAAGTTACTATTGTTAAATAATAACCTAAATTTTAAAACATTACAAAAGTATGAAAAAGAATTTTGATCTATGGGTGCATTCACACCCGGCATTAAAAAAGCTAATTATGGAACTTAAGATTGCCTTTCTCCTGATTTCGATCAGTGTTTCTACTCTCCTGGCAAACCCAACCTATTCCCAAACAGCAAAAGTTTCGCTGGATATGGGGAAAAAGAGTGTGGAACAGGTTATGGATGAGATTGAACGCCAAAGTGAGTTTTATTTCATCTTCAATCAGAAGCAGGTTGACGTTGGCAGAATCGTGAGTATTCAATCGGAAAACCAACTGATTACCGCTATTCTTCCGGAGTTATTCAATGGAACCAATGTGAATTATGTGGTGTTAGACAGAAAGATTCTGTTAACCACCGATCCACTGGAGAACCGTCTAATTTCTTTAGCAACAGAAGATGAGCCGCAGCTGAAAAGAATTACCGGCACCGTGAAGGACCAAAATGGAGCCGCACTTCCAGGAGTCAACGTTTATATTAGCGGAACCTCTCAAGGTACCGCAACTGATATGGCTGGCAAGTACAGTATTGAAGTTCCTGACGGGGCCAAAAGTCTGATGTTTTCGTTTGTCGGAATGGAATCCAAGGAAGTGGCTATCGGAGCATTGACTGTGATTAATGTGATTATGACGGAAACGGCAATTGGCATGGATGGGGTGGTGGTGGTTGGTTATGGGGTTCAGAAAAAGGCCAATTTAACGGGTGCGGTTGGGCAGGTTACCAGTAAGGTATTGGAAAACCGGTATATGCAAAATGCAGGCCAGGGCTTGCAGGGCACGGTTGGGAACTTAAACATTATTACTAATCCTGGCGACCCCGGAAAAATCGGACAGGGAGCATCTTATCAGATCAGGGGACAAGGTAGTATTTCAGGTGGTGCCCCACTTGTTCTTATTGACGGTGTCCAGGGTGACTTAAACCAACTTAACCCAAGTGATATTGAAAGTATTTCAGTATTGAAGGATGCCGCTTCAGCCGCTATATATGGTGCAAGGGCTACTTATGGGGTCATGCTTGTAACTACAAAGAAAGGTTCAGTTCGCAAAACCACCGTATCTGTAAACAGTTCCGTTTCATCCAGTTCGATCACAAAATTTCCGAATGTGGTAAATTCACCGAAGTATGCAGAGGTCATGAATGCAGCTTCCAAAAATGCAGGGATAGCAGATTATTTCCCGCCGGAACAACTTGCCAGAATTCAGCAATACTTTAATAATCCCGGAAGCATTCCCACTACGATTCCTGATCCTACTGATCCGTCCAAATGGAGCTATGCTTCGGGTAATGATAATATTAATTACCAGAGGATTTATTATAAGGATCAAATGTTCAGCAACAAAAATGATGTAGCGGTCAGTGGTGGCACTGGAGCTACCGATTATCGTTTTTCGTTGGGATATTTGAACCAGGATGGTGTTTATGCTTTTGGCCAGGATGTTTTCAAACGATACAACATTTTGGGAAATGTGAACACCCAGCTGACCAAATGGATGAAGTTCAAGTTCCAGACCATGTACAATAAGGGAGTAACCGACGAACCCTATGAGTATGCAGGTAATATGGGTAACTATTTCCATACCGCCTTTACCCGTCAGCCTCAATGGGCATTATATGACCCCAATGGCCATCCTATGTGGACTTCACAAATTCAGTACTTTGAAGGTGCAAGGCGCGTCACTAAAAATGATGAAATGAAAATTGTTGGTGAAGTAATTATTGAGCCGGTTACGGGATGGAAAATTAATTCGAGATACTCCTGGGATAAACAAATTGAAGATGGCGTGGGACATGAGGCAAAATTATATGCATATACTGTCCAAAATACGCCATACTCAATTTTTCCTAACAACTCAGTAACCAAATCCAATTCAACAAAAGATTATAACAGCTTTGAGGTTTTCTCTTCCTACGATAAAGAATTTGGCGGTCATTCCATAACATTGCTCGCAGGCGGACAAATAGAGAATTATTATGCTAATAGTATTGGCGGCTATGTGCCGAATCTTGTAACCGACGACATACCTTCATTGAATACCGGTACAGGGAAGAAGAACACCTGGGATGCCATCGACGAATGGATGAATATGGGGTATTTCGGTCGTGTAAATTACAACTACATGGGGAAATATTTAATTGAGGCAAATATAAGATACGATGGTACTTCAAAGTTCCCGGATGGAAAACGCTGGGGATTGTTCCCGTCGGTATCCGCTGGATGGAATATTGCCAAGGAGAATTTCTTTAAAGTTGAAAAGATAGACAATTTGAAGATAAGGGCTTCTTACGGTTCTTTAGGTAATCAGCAGGTTGGCAATTACCTCTTCTTCTCAAAGGTGCCAATTTATTCCAATCTGGGCTGGATTTTGAGCGGCGACAGACCCTATTATATAGGTGCTCCCGGTTTGGTCAGTAATAATCTGACCTGGGAAACGGCTAACACGCTTGATTTTGGAATGGATTTGTCCGCCTTCAAAAACCGTTTGGATTTTAGTTTTGACTGGTACAGCCGTCAAACCCTGGATATGATTGGCCCTGCCAATGCATTGCCTTCTGTATTAGGGGTGTCGGTGCCCAGAACGAACAATGCTGATATGGTCACCAAAGGATTTGAAGCATCCATTGGCTGGAAAGACAGGGCCAGTGATGATTTCCAATATTCAATTTCATTTAATCTATCTGACTATGTTTCTAAAATTACCAGGTACAATAATCCTAACAAGCTCCTTTCCACCTATTATGAAGGGATGACCCTGGGAGAAATCTGGGGGTATGAAACGGTAGGCATCATTCAAACCGATGAGCAATTGGCTAACATGGCCGACCAAAAGAAATTCATCAACAGTAATCCATGGAAAAAGGGAGATATTGAATACAAGGACTTAAACGGCGATAAAGTAATTTCTCCTGGTAAAAGTACTTTAGATGATCCGGGAGATAGAAAAGTGATCGGGAATAGCACTCCCAGATATTCATTTGGATTAATTTTAGGTTGCAACTGGAAAGGGTTTGACTTTAGTATGTTTTGGCAAGGTATCATGAAAAGGGATATTTGGTTGGGCGACATACCTTTCTTTGGCATTACCGGGAGTTGGACACAACAGGTATATGAGACGACAACCGATTATTGGAGCCCGGAAAATACAGATGCATATTTTGCACGGCCATATGCCACTGGTGAAATAACTAAAAACCAACGGCCTCAAACAAGGTTCCTGCAAAGTGCAGCGTATACGCGTTTGAAAAATATTCAATTGGGTTATACTCTTCCGGACCATATCCTGAAATCATTAAAAATTCAAAAGATCAGGGTATATCTGAACGGGGAAAATCTTCTGACCTTCTCGCCGATAGATGAAAATTTCGACCCTGAAAGAATAGGCGGCAGCTGGGGTAACGGGAAAACCTATCCTCTTTTCCGGACTGTAACCGCCGGTATAAATATTGAATTCTAATAATAACCTAATAAATAGTATTTATTATGAAAAATAGAATATTAATGATTAGCATAATAGCTATATCGTTAGTTATGGTATCCTGCGAAAAAAGTCTGGATATTCAGCCGAAAGATAGCATAACAGATAAAGGATTGACCTATACCGCCACCGAGATGGAAATGTACAGTAACCAGTTTTATACGAGGTTACCTGGTTCCCTGTCATGGTGGGCATGGGCATCCGATGGAGGTTCAGACAACGGTGTGTCAGCTGTTTATGGATATTGGGATGCATTGCCTGCAGGCACCCAAACAATTCCCTCATCAGGAGGTGGCTGGGATTTTACCGGTGTAAGAAGCGTAAACTTTTTCCTTGCGAATTATAAAAAATCCAATGAAGCAACGGACATACAAAACAAGTATGCCGGCGAAGTGTACTTTTGGAAAGCATGGATTTATGCCGACCTGATGCGAAGATTCGGAGATCTGCCTTGGCTTACTGCACCTTTGGATGTGGACTCTCCGGAATTGTATGATGGACGGATCTCACGTTCAATAATTGCGGATTCAATTCTTGCCGTTCTGGATAAGGCTATAGCCATGCTTCCTGCGAAAGCGCAGACTGCACCGGGTCGCATACACAAGGATGTGGCTTTGCTTTTCAAGGCAAGGATAGCATTATATGAAGGCACTTGGGAAAAGTATCATGCCAGTGATGCATTTAAAGGAGACGGAAGAGATGTTAATCGTTTTTTTACTCAGGCAAAGGATGCTGCTGAAGCTGTTATGAACGGAAGATACAGGTTATATAAAGAATATGCAGATCCTGCATTGCCTGAGGGCTTTAGCTATTGGCGCTTATTCTCGGCTCCCAGCACTGAAACAAGAAACAATCCTGAAGTTATACTGGCCAGGGAATTCAATTATGCACTGAACCTGATTTACTGGGGACAGCAGATCATTACTTCCGGTGGACCTGACGGACAAGGCGTCTCAAAGTCACTGGTTGATGCCTATCTGTGCAAAGATGGTTTGCCGACATCCGTAAGCCCATTGTATAAAGGAGATGACTCTTTGTTAGCCGTTGTAGCAGACCGCGATCCCCGACTTAAAATGACGGTGTTGACACCCGGAGTTCCAATCAAGATCTATAAGGGTGTAACGAATTATTTTAAATTGCCACTGTTGACACTGGTACCCTGGCCTAATACAACAGGTTACCAGATCTATAAGTGGCTGAGCCCGTTTATTGCCACTGAAGATGAAGGCGGCAACAGCACCAGCAACGGAGTTCCGATTTTCAGGTATGCAGAGGCATTGCTAATAGCAGCAGAGGCTCACGCTGAATTGGGAACCTGCACGCAACAGGTACTGGACAAGACAATTAATGAATTACGCGGCCGGGCCGGTGTTGCACCACTTTCTGTCGGAGTTGGTTTTACTGATCCCAAGTGGGAATTCCCGCAGGTCTCTCCGCTTCTGAATGAAATCCGCAGGGAAAGACGAGTCGAGCTGGCTTATGAAGGTTTCCGTACGGACGACTTATACCGATGGGCTGCCACACATTTGCTCCAGGCCCCGAAACTGGGTTCGAAAATCGAACAATGGAGAGGCAAACCCTTCTCCCCGGCATATAATGTTGATGAGGTATCTAAAACTATGAAAAATGCTGCCGGCTATCTCTCTCCCTATTTTGCATTCTATGGAGAGGGCGTTTTAAAGTTCAATCCAGCTAGAGATTATTTGTATCCATTGCCAACAGATCAAATGGTCCTTAATACAAACTTAAAGCAGAATCCTGGATATTAATATCTGGTCTTAGAATGATGAAACTGCTGTCTGCAATTAATCAGCAGACAGCAGTTTTATTTTAATTGCGAATAATCCAATTTATTATACTCTTGTCCTGAAATGGTTTGGGGCAAGTGTGTTTACTGAATTTCATATACGATAATTCATGATTGTCGGTGACGATTCCGGTCGGAACAGAATACCCTGAATGGGTCACCATGACGAATCCAACACAATCCGGGCTAAAAATTCGCTTGTCAGCCCAATATTTTTCATTATCCATAGGAGGGAAATTCAAATGCATATAAAACGATTTTCATTAATAATCCTGACCATTATTATCAGCGTTTTTCTACATGCGTGTTCTTCAAGTGACAGTCTCATACTTAGCTGCAAATCTGATAACGACTTATTTGCCGTCTTACAGGAGAATAAAATTGCCAATCAAAGATTTGATACTCCTCAGGAAGCAGTCAGCAAAGCACCTGAAGGTTCGGGAGTTATGATATTGGCTGATGAATATCCTTCCACACCTACACAATTGGATCAATCCCTGTTTGATGAAGCCGCAAGGAAAAACTTGCGGCTTTATGTTGAATTTCCTTCCTATTTGCCGAATTTATCAATAGGAGAATCCAGGGGAACGCATTGGGAAAGGGCTGTAATTTCGTCAGATGCGTTTGGTCCGGAATTGCAAAAATTTAGAATATTGGCGATCCACGATTGTCGATATGTTACAATGAAAGCTGATAATCCTGATATTGTGATAGCTCGTGTAGCGGGTTTTGATAATGCTGTTTATGGATTACCAATGGAAACCGCACCGATCTTGACGAAAATTTCTGAAGGCAAAGAAAATGGGGAATTATTGGTGTCAACAACTAAGCTGAGTCAGTTTATGACAGCTCGCTACTCCCCCACAGATGCCTGGAAGTCAATATGGAAGCATATTTTTACGTGGTTGCAGCCCGGCAGAAAAGCACCTGAATTAATATGGACAGCCCATGTACGTCCAAGTTATGATGCAGAGGAGAGCTTGCCTGAAGATGTTGAGCGGACAGCACTCATACGGGGAATCGATTGGTTTTTTAATTCCAATATGATTCTTCATTCAAATATGCTGGAACAATACAATAAACCCGCAAATGATGCGAAACCTTCCAGCTCCAATCCCGATCTGACCCAGGATTGGCCTTATGGGCACAGGATTAATAAGATGATTAAAGATCCCGGAACCGGAGATGGCACATTGGGAATCATGGAAGGATATGATGCAAAAATATTTTTTGATGGTTCACAATTGGTACGCTGGTGGAATCGTGGTGATTGTAACGGGGAAATTGCCGGAGCTATGGGGATTGCCGGTATGGGTTTAAAAAATGATAAATATTTACAAACCGCCTCCAATATCGGAGACTGGCTTTTTTTCCGTTCCATGATGTCGCTGGGTGACCGGGCAAATCCCGACAATCCTGCTTATGGTTTATTTGGCTGGAATGATGCTGCGCAATATGTAGGACCTGGTTCAGGTGATGGTTTTGGTGTATACTATGGTGATGATAATGCAAGGGTGGCTCTGGGCATGATGCTTGCTTCAGTTGCACAAAAAACCGACCGTTATGACAAGCGATTGCTAAATCTTATTCTGGGCAATTTGCGCATAAGCGGAATCAACGGATTTCTACCTGATCGGATTGACCAGCGTCCTTTAATGAAAAAAGGTTGGGAACAATTATTTGCCAATAATAATACTTCGTATTCACCACATTACCAGGCGAATATGTGGGCTTGCTTTCTTTGGGCATATCAACAAACGGGATTTGAATTGTTTCTGGAACGTGCAAAAACGGCCATTCGCCTGACCATGGAAGCCTATCCTGATAAATGGGTGTGGACGAACGGGATTCAACAGGAAAGAGCCAAGATGCTGCTGCCTTTAGCTTGGCTGGTGCGTATTGAAGATACCGCTGAACATCGCGGATGGCTGGAACAGATGGCAGGGGATTTATTGTCTAAACAAGATATTACAGGCGCTATCCGCGAGGAGATTGGTGAAGCTGGCAAAGGAGGTTGCCCACCGCCAGCTACCAACGAAGCATACGGTTCAGCCGAAACTCCATTAATACAGGAAAACGGTGACTGCGCCACTGATCTTCTTTATACTGTGGGATTCGCATTTATCGGTCTGCACGAAGCGGCAGCAGCTACCGGGAACCCATTCTATCGCACCGCGGAGGACAAGTTGGCAAAATTTCTCTGCCGGATACAAATTCGCAGTGAAAAACACACCGAATTGGATGGCGGCTGGTTCCGTGCCTTTGACTTTAAACGTTGGGAATATTGGGCATCCAATGCCGATGCAGGTTGGGGAGCCTGGTCTATTGAGAGCGGCTGGTCACAAAGTTGGATAACAGCGGTACTAGCCCTGCGACAATTAAATACCTCCTTCTGGGATATTACACGCGACAGCAGGATAGAAGCGCATTTCATGACCTTGCGCGAAGAAATGTTTCCTGATAATTTGCTAAAATGAAAACACGACAAATCTCACTGCTGAAAATATCAGAATACTTTTTTTTAGTGCTTTTACTGGTTTCTTTTCTATCATGTACCAATACCAAACAGAACAACATCAGCCTGAGTTGTAAAGAGGACAATGACCTGTATCTCACATTACTTGAAAATAAAATCAGCTGTTCAAGGTTTAATACGCCCGAAGAAGCTATTAAAAGTGCTTCTGACGGTGGAGGAGTAATGATATTGGCGGATGGTTATCCCGGGATAACCACACAGATGGATGACGCGCTGTTTAAAAAAGCACGTGATAAAAAACTCAGGCTATATGTCGAATATCCATCCTATTTGCCAGGTATAAATGTTGGAGAACCCACGGGAACGCATTGGGAGCGTGCTGTGATTGCTTCCGGGGCATTTACTCCAAAATTGCAGAAACTTCGCATTCTGGCCATTCATGATTGTCGTTATGTGCCTGTCAATATTGAGAATCCTGATATAGTAATTGCGCGGGTGGCTGGATTCGATAACGCCGTTTATGGCTTGCCAAAGGAAACTTTCCCTATCCTGGGCGAAATTCCTCAGTCTGAGAATAGCGGAAGCCTAATGGTATCCACTACCAAACTGAGTCAGTTCATCACCGGGCGTTACGCTCCGGCTGGTGCCTGGCCAGCGGTATGGAAGTACGTTCTCACATGGCTTCAACAGGACAGGAAAATTGAGGACCTAAAATGGACACCTGATGTGCGTCCAAGTTTTAGCGCTAATGAAGCTTTGCCGGCTGATGCAGAGAACAAGACCCTGGAACGTGGAATAAGATGGTATTTCAATTCCGGGATGATAGTGAGTGATCAGTTATCGGCAAAATACAATCTGCCGTCAAACGGACCCGAACCTGCATCAGCAAATCCTGATACGACAAAAGATTGGCCGTTTGGTCATCGGATTGGACTGAAACCTGATCCAAATACCCCGGTCGGTGATGGGAAATTGGGGGTAATGGAGGGCTTCGATGCGAAAATATTTTCATCCGGCGACCAACCGGTCAGGTGGTGGAGGAGGAATGATTGCAACGGGGAAGCAGCCGGTGCGATTTCCCTGGCTGGCCTCGCTTTGGGAAATCCTGATTATGTGAAAATTGGCGGCAACATCGGTGATTGGCTCTATTTCACTTCGCCGATGTCGCTGGGTGACCGATCAAATCCGGATCATCCGGCTTATGGCCTGGTTGGGTGGAATGATGTGCCTGAATACACAGGTCAAAAATCAATGAACGGTTATGAGGTTTATTATGATGATGATAATGCCAGAACCGGTTTGGGTATCATCTTATCAGCCGCGATTCAGAAAACAGACCGGTATGATGTGAGATTGTCTCAGAATCTGCTGGGGTTAATGAGAATTACGGGCAAACAGGGTTTTTTGCCTGACCGGATCAACCAACCCTCTTTGGTTCAAAAAGGATGGAAAAGCTATTTTAATGATACGGTTACAAATTATTCCCCCGGGATGCAATCTTATGTATGGGCTTATTACCTGTGGGCATACAATCAAACCGGATATGATTTGTTTTTGAAACGAACAAAGAATGCAATAACGGAAACGATGAGAACATTTCCTTCCCATGATATTTGGAATAAGAGTAATCGATCAAGAATGCTGCTGCCACTGGCCTGGTTAATCAAAATAGAAGATACGCCCGAACATCGTAAGTGGCTGCGCGACATGGCAGAAAGTCTGTATCAGGAACCCAACGGTGCCATTAGCGATGAAATGAGAAGCGGAGCATGGGCATCACCGCCAAAGTCGAACGAGGAATATGGGACCAATGAGGCAGTTCTGTTGCAAACCAGGGATGATTTAGTGGGGGATATTTTATATACGATGAATTTCGCCTTTGTGGGATTGCACGAAGCGGCAATGGTAACGGGAGAAAGTTACTATAAAGAGTTGGAAGATAAATTGGCAGGGTTTTTATGCCGGATACAAATCAGCAGCGAAAAGCACCCCGAATTGGATGGTGGTTGGTTTAGGGCATTTGACCTGAAGAATTGGGAATATTGGGCTTCAAACACTGATGCAGGTTGGGGAGCCTGGTGTATTGAGAGTGGCTGGTCGCAAAGTTGGATTACAATCGTATTTGCCCTGCGGAAAATCAATAGTTCCCTCTGGGGTTGTACCCTGGATAGCAAGATTAAGGAACCATTCGATCCTATACGCCGACAAATGATACCTGATGATTCTCTGAAATGAAATACTTGCTTAATATGAAAACATATCTAAAATCCTGGTCGAACATACTTGTTTTTTTTTCTTTAACGTTTTTATTGGGTGTTGCTCAATCATGTACCAATAATTACCGGAACAAAATAATCCTCAGTTGCAAAGAGGATAACGATCTGTACAGGACGTTGGTTGAAAACAAGATCGAATGTATTAGGTATAACACACCGGAAGAAGCAATAAGCCATGCCGTTAAAGGCGCCGGTATACTGATACTGGCTGATGGCTATCCGAATCAAACAACAGTATTGGAGGCTTCCCTGTTTGAGAAAGCAAGCAGTAAAAAACTGAGGCTTTATGTCGAATACCCATCTTATTTGCCAGGAATTGAAATTGGTAAACCAAGAGGAACGCATTGGGAACGAGCTGTGATATCTTCCGAAGTATTTGCCCCGGCTTTACAAAAACATCGCATCCTGGCCATTCATGATTGTCGTTTTGTACCGGTAAAGGTCGAAAACCCTGATATTGTTATGGGGCGGGTGGCTGGTTTCGATGTTGCAGTCTTTGGTTTGCCAAAAGAGGTTTTTCCAATCCTTTTTGAAATGCCCAAGCAAAATGGCAACGGAGATTTATTAGTCTCTACAACCAAACTTAGCCAGTTTATAACTGCCCGCTATGCCCCATTGGATGCCTGGAAATCAATATGGGAAAGTGTTTTCAAATGGCTCCAGCCGGATAGTAAACCGCTTGACATTAACTGGACCCCCAGTGTACGTCCCAGTTTCAGTGCAGATGAACAACTTCCGGCAGATGTTGAAAAGCAAGCCTTGAAACGTGGAATTGACTGGTACTTCAATTCTGGAATGATTCTGAGTCCGTCGATGCTGGGAAAATACAACCAACCTGCAAATCTTCCGGACGCATCGAGAGCTGACCCTGATCTTACCCAGGATTGGCCGTATGGCCACCGCATTGCATTGAAGCCCGGTTTGGATTCCGCCGGAGGAGATGGGACACTGGGAGTTATGGAGGGTTTTGATGCAAAAATCTTTGCTGATGGAACACAACCGGCGCGATGGTGGAATAGAGGTGATTGCAATGGGGAAACGGCAGGAGCAATGTCGGTTGCTGGTGTTGCCATGCAAAATTCCAACTATCAGAAAGTTGGAGGGAACATCGGAGATTGGCTTTATTTCAAGTCCATGATTTCGTTGGGAGACCGGGCTAATCCACATCATCCGGCTTACGGGCTTATGGGGTGGACAGATGTGCCTCAATATTGTGGTCCCGGCACGATGAACTGTTATGAAGTATATTACGGTGATGACCAGGCAAGAAATATGTTAGGGATTATGCTTGCAGCCGCAACTCTGAAGACAGACCGATACGATGAGCGGATGTTGAAAGGATTACTTGCAAATCTTCGTATAACCGGGCAGTCGGGATTTCAGCCTGATCGTATTGACCAGGGTCCCCTGGTGCAAAACGGATGGAAATACTATCATAAATTGAACAGTATTAATTACTCTGGTAATTTTCAAGCTTATATGTGGGCATGTTATCTATGGGCATATCAGCAAACCGGCTATGATCTGTTTCTAAAGCAGGCAAAGGCCGGTATCAATACCATGATGGAAGGTTATCCTCATCAATGGGGAGTTACCGGCATGCAAATGGACAGGGCCAGGATGGTTTTGCCTTTAGCCTGGTTGGTGAGGGTTGAGGACATACCCGGGCACCGTTCATGGTTACGCATGGTGGTGGATGATATGACTCAGGATTCCATCACCGGAACCATTCCCGAAAGAATAGAGGCGGAGGTAAGCAACTACGGCAAGGGACATTATAAATCACCCAAGTCAAACGAAGAGTATGGTACAGCCGAATCCACCATCATACAAAACGATGGAGACCCTTGTTGTGACCTTTTATATGCGGTCAATTTTGCATTTATTGGACTGCACGAAGCCGCTGCAGCTACAGGGGAAAAATACTATCGTGAAGCGGAGGACAAGCTGGCAAAATTCCTTTGCCGCATACAAATCCGTAGTGAAAAACATCCGGAATTAGATGGAGGATGGTTTCGTGCTTTCGATTTCAATCGTTGGGAATATTGGGCTTCCAGCACCGATGTTGGCTGGGGGGCCTGGTGTATTGAAAGTGGATGGTCACAAAGCTGGATCACAATGGTACTGGGTCTTCGCCAGTTAAACACTTCCTTTTGGGAAATTACCGGTAATAGTAAGATAAAAAATAACTTCGACCGTCTGGTCAAACAATTTTAGCCTGATTGAACCTGATGATAATTATTTAGAGGATGGGAACCTTTGGCAAATTGCTTAATATGAATTATTTGAGAGACTAGAATCCGTATGAAAACCAGCTGATAATCCGGTTATTCCTGGCCTATGAAATGGAATCAAATAGACTTCTGGATTGTAATGGGCTATCTGGTACTAATGTGCAGCATGTCACTATTGCACAGGCGCTTCGCTTCAGCCAATCTGGAAAACTTCTTTTTGGGCGGAAGGAAAATACCCGGTTGGCTGAATGGCATATCGTATACTGCTGCGCTCGTCAGTCCGGATGCCGCCACGGGGTATGGCGGTCTGGCAATAGTTACCGGAGCTTTTATTTCCTGGTGGTACCTGAGCCGCTTCGGGTTGGCGCTTTTTATAGGAGGAGTACTATTTGCCGTATTTTGGAGGCGGTTGAACCTCTTCACAACCCTGGAATTTTATGATCTGCGTTTCCCCAAACGTGCGGCCAGTGCCATGAGGCTATGGATTGCAATTCGTACCTCACTGATCGCCTTGCCTGCCTGGACCGGGATCACCTTGCTGGCTGCCTATAAAATCATGGGCCCTGCTTTCGGATTGACAAAATCAGAGACAATGTATCTGATCGTGCCAATATCTTTACTCTTTGTATTCATCTCGGGATACAGGGGAGTGGTGATTTCAAACCTGATACAGATGATCCTTTTCTTTATAGGTACCATAACCCTGGCAGGGTTTACTCTGGCTCATTTTGGAGGACCTGAAGCCATGACTGCAACACTAAGCCATGCTTTTGGCAACTCTCACCCTGAATTGCTGCAAATGACACCGCCGTCCAATCATGATATATTTCCGTTGGCGGCAGCAATGGCCTGGCTGTTTGGCCAAAGTATCGGTTACGGCGGAGACGCAGCCCCGATGGGAGGTGCTATGGAAGGTCAGCGTATTTTATCGACCCGAACTCCCCGTGAAGCATTAACCATGTATGTGGTAACAGCCATAAGCATGTTTGTGCTATTGTTGCTGGTTACTTTACCAAGCATTTCGGCAGCTGCGCTATATCCTGATTTGCGTGAGGCGGGAGCTGACCGGGAACTGGTGTATGGCAGATTGATGAAGACTATGTTGCCGGCAGGTGCAATAGGTTTATTGGTGGCAGCTATGATGGCTGCCGCTATGTCGACTGTTAGCGACAATCTGAACTTTGGAAGCCAGGTGCTGGTAAGCGATATCTACCGGCGATGGTTTGTAACAAAAGCCAGCGAAAAGCACTACCTGCTGATGGGAAAAGCCAGTATGGTTCTTATTATTTCACTGGCGATTATTGTAGTATTCAATGTCAGGATCATTACTGATGTAGCTATATTCATGCTGCAGCTCAGTGCCGCTGAATTACCGGCAAACTGGGCACAGTGGTGGTGGTGGCGATTTAACGGGAAGGCCCGGATAGCTGCCTCATTTGGTGGTGCTCTAATCTTCAGCATTATTGTGCTCGGCCCTAAACTGTTGTTATACTTTGACATTTCATGGGCGCAAAAGCTGATATTTCCATGGTGGTGGCAGGCATTATTAGTGATGGGGCTAACCACCCTGCTGTGGTTTTCAGTTGCCCTGTTGACAAAACCCGATCCCGACAGATTATTGAATGATTTCTATCACAGAGTTCGCCCTTTAGGATTTTGGAAGCCATATCGATTAAGACATATTCCTTTGCCAAAAACCAGGACTAGCCCGATATTCAGAGGATTAGCCATAGCTGTTATTGGTTTCTCGGCAACTTGCCTATTAATTCTGGGCCTTACAGAATTGTGGTTCGGGCGGTATTGGATGTGTTTAACAGAACTTTTTCCCTCTGCCGGTTTATTTATTGTGTTTAAAAAAATGTCAAAGTCTTTCCTTGAATACCTTGCTTCCCGTAAGGAAAATGATGAAACTCCACACCAAAATCATACAGTAAAATTGCCAGTAAAAAATTAATTAATAGGATATTATCATGAAAAGAATGGAACGTCTTACTTTTCTGAAAAGTGCAGCCGCTGTTTCGGCTTTTACAATTTTAAAACCGGTTACCGCCTTTGGTACCCGGGCTAACTCTGCCATCCGGGTGGGGATTATCGGCTGTGGAGGAAGAGGAACAGCCGTTCTATCTTCCATGTCGCAAAATACTGATATCGCTATTATTGCAATGGCGGATCTTTTTGATGACAAGCTGCAGAATGCTCATCCCATTTTTAATAAACTTAATACCACAAAAGGATTACCTGAAGTACCCAAGACGAATATCCATCAGGGATCAAAAGCTTATCTGCCGTTGCTGAACAACAAGGATGTGGATGCAGTCCTGATCTCCTCTCCTTGTTATTCTCATCCCGGATACATTGATGCCGCGCTTGCTGCCGGGAAACACGTTTATTCTGAAAAGCCGGTCGCAGTTGATGTTGCTGGTTGTGAGCAGGTAGTAAGACTGGGTGAAATGGTTAAAGGGAAACTGAGTCTGGCTATCGGGTTTCAGATCCGGTTTGCCTCGGCATATGTCGAAATGGTAAGAAGAATACACCAGGGCGATTTAGGTGAGATGATTAATGCTCAATTGTATTATTTTTCGGGTGGCGTTCCCCATAAACCTTATCAAAATGTATCTTACGATGAGGCGCGGATCAGGAATCAATATCATTTTCATGCCTTGTCGGGAGGTATTTTGCTCGACCAGGGAATCCATATCCTTGATGTCTGCAACTGGGCTTTGCAGGCTCACCCGGTAAAAGCAACCGGCAGTGGTGGTAAAAGGGCAGGAGTCGATTTTGGAGATGCCTGGACCAATTATCAGGTATTGTATGAATATCCTGATCAGGTGAATGTCAGCTTTCATGGTACCCAGTTTGGCACCCAATCCGGAGGAGTTTGTGCCAGGTTTATCGGTACAAAAGGCATCGCTGAGGCCCATTACAGTGGCGGAGTTTTTATTCAGGGTGAAAAACCATGGGATTCGGGTATTGCCAGGTGCAAGGATGCTGAACTGACAGCTGAGCAAAGAGCTGCAGGTATTTTCCTGTCTTCGCTTCATGATGCGGATACCAATAAGGATTTCGCTTTTATAAAAAGCATTGAAACTGGAAATTTTATCAATGAGGCGCGTTCCGGAGCAGAATCAACTCTCTCCGCTATATTAGGCCGGACCGCTGCAGCCGCTGGTGAAGAAATTACCTGGGATGAAATGATTCTTTCCAATGCCAGGCTGGATCCCATGTTAAACCTTTCTCAATTTGATAAAAAATAAGAAATTCTATCGAAAGCATGAACCGAAGGAAGTTTCTCTATTCAAGCGCCATGGTTGCCGGCACATCCGGAATTGTTTCGTCTTTTGGGGTTGGGGCAACCTTAAAAGCCGATGGTGCTGCAAAGAATATTTTGCTGGGAGTGATCTCGGTCGCGGACAATCCGGAAGAAGATTTAAAAGTGGTCAGGGACCTTGGCTTTCCAACTTGCCAGCTCAGCATTGAAAGTTATTCCCCTGAATTGGCTGTCAGGTTATCGGCGGCACTTGAAAAATACCGGATAAAACCGACTACATTAATCTGCATGGGGCCAGGTATTTACAAGTGGAACCTTACTGAGGGCCCTTCAACTATCGGTTTGGTGCCCCGCCAAAACCGGGATGCACGTGTGGAGCGGCTGAAACAGGGTATTGATTTTTGCAAGGCGGCTGGAATCCCTGCGGTTCATGCCCATTTCGGTTTTATTCCGGAAGATCCCAAGGATGTTTTGTATCTGGAGTTTATCGAGACTATGAAACCTATTGGTGAATACGCACTAAAACAGGGGATCGACATCTATTTTGAAACAGGGCAGGAAACTCCGGTTACCCTGCTCAGGGTAATACAGGATATAGGAACGGGAAATCTTTTTGTGAATTACGACACCGCAAATCTGGTGATGTATGGAAAAGCTAATCCTCTTGATGGTTTAAAGGTGATTGGGAAATACGTAAAGGCTCTGCATGCGAAAGACGGTACCTATCCTGTAAATCCCAATGAGTTGGGGAAAGAGGTTCCGATTCCGGAAGGAGAGGTGGATTTTCCGGCAGTAATTTCCTGCCTCATGGAACTGGGTTTCAAGGGAAGTATTACGATAGAATGTGAACTTTCCGGACTCAATAGAGATTACATCTTAAAAACAAAAGAGTACCTGGGGAAAATTATTTCAGCAGAATCCTGATCTGTCCAATTAAACGTGCCATGTCACAACTTCCATAAGTCTTAACAATCACTTCATCAAAATAAAAACAATTATGAGAGCAAAAAAGGAGTTCAGGAGTAAAGATGAGCATGTACTTTATGTTGGCGACTGGGTATTTCATCTTGGCCCCATGTTTATTGAAACGCCTTTTGGATCAGAAACCAAGGATGCCGATCTTCATTTCTACGGAGAGCGCCTGACAGAAGCCCTGGAACACCTGGTCGATGTTACCCCCCTGGCTAATTGGGAACTTTATCGGCTTGAACCGGGCAAACTTGAAGAATTTCTCAAACAGTCGGTTTGTTTGATTATCAGCGATGTTGAAGCTAAATGTTTCCATTTGTATCCCGGGTTTTTTGACAGGGCCAGGAGAGAAAACCGAGTGGTTACATTCCCTGACAGGCTTAATGTGATAAAGGAATGGATCAATAATGGAGGGGGGCTGATGATGCTGGGAGGATGGCTATCCTTTAGCGGAGTGCAGGCCAGAGCCGGATGGGGAAGAAGCTCCTTTTCAAATGTTTTGCCTGTTGAATGCCTCTTAACAGAAGATTTAGTGGAATCATCAGAGGGTTTTACTGCCGAAGTATTAATGCCTGATCATCCTGTCGTAAAAGGATTACCATGGCATAAATTCCCTCCAATATTCGGGTACAATGAGGTTAAAGAAAAACCTGATGGGCTGGTGTTGGTTCGCGTAAAAGAAACCGGCCACCCATTGGTAGTAGCCGGCAGTTACGGGAAAGGCCGTATCTTAACCTATATGTCAGATCCTGCGCCTCATTGGGGAATAAACTTTGAACTGTGGGACGGCTATGATGCTTTTTGGCAACAATCTTTAATGTGGGTAACCCATAAAATATGAAGGAATCAACATTAATGGCCGGAACTTCGGTTGCAGATATCACACCGCCTCTGGAAGTTGGCCTGCTGACTTCAGCGGTAAAGGGGTTATACGCTCCGTTTGAATCTGTCAGGCTGCCATTAAAAGCCAGGGTTTTAGTATTAAAATCCGGAAATGAGCTGGTAGCTGTAGTTACGCTGGATCTTTTATCATTAAATGATACATCAGTGGGCGGTTGGGAAACTTTTAAACAGGAAGTCTCTGATGTTATCCCTGCTGAAAGAATCATTATTTGCTGCACCCATACACATACCGCTCCGGAATCGGCTGCCCTGACCGGATTATATTTAACCAAGCCCTATCAGATCTGGCTGACGCAGGTTCAGCTGAGAATCAAGGAAGCTATTAACGAGGCAATCCGTACAGTCAGGTATTGTTCTCTCTCAGTCTCTATCTCCAACCTGGAAGGTTTTTCCATGCAGCGCCGGATAAAAACACCTTCAGGGATTGTCCTGTCTGATTCTGTCCAACCGATTGCTACGGACATATTAAATCTTCCACCGGTAGATCGCCGGGTCGTCTCTCTTCATTTTCATGACACCAATGGGATTGGGATTGCTGTTGTTGTGCATGCAGTATGTCATGCGGTGCATGAAATGTGTATGCCGCATGTATCTTCTGAATTTCCGGGCGAAATGTGCAAAGAATTAGAAATGTCCTCTAAAAACGGTATGGCAATGTTTTTAAATGGTGCTGCCGGTGATACCAATCCGCCGACAGTTTCTATGGGGCCTGAATATTCGCGCCGGCATGGACTTGCCTTAGCCTATTTAGCTCGAAAAGCGGAAAACCAATATCAAGTTGAAAGTTCTCTTTTTTCATTTGCGAAAAGGAATGTTCAAATGTCAATAAGATCCGAATCGAATGTGACCAATGAACTTGATGCGATGGCAAGGCTAAATGCCATACGGATTGGCTCATTGGCGATTCTGTTTCTACCCGGAGAGCCTTTTGTTGAAATTGCTTTGGAAATAGAAGAAGCTTCCCCGTTTGAGCATACGATTGTGGTTGGTTATAGTGAAAACAATATAGGCTATATTCCTACTGAAGAAGCATTTATCCAGGGGGGGTATGAAATCGGTCCGGGCAAATGGTCCTGTTTGGAGAAGGGGGCGGATAAAGTAATCTATGCCAATGCCTTACAATTATTAGAAGAGCTTTACAATAATTAAATCGTGACTAGCCTTACCGAAAATTAAGTGATATCGAAAAGTTGGACAGGTAGGGAAATTGAACTAAAAACCCAATTAAAAATGAAAAACTGGTCTGGTTTCCAAATCATCATTGCCGGGATACTGCTTTGGGCAGGATTATCAAGTTTCCCCTTAAATGTAAAGGATAATGCTACAGCCTCAGCAAAAGTAGCATTAACCAGTAAGGGAAACAGCCTTATTCTTAGCTGCAGAGCCGACAATGATCTCTATCAGGTTTTGGTTGCAAATCGTATAAGATGCAAACGTTACAGCAGCCCTTCAGAAGCTGTGGACAGGGCATCCGCGGGTGGAGCCGTGATGATCCTTGCTGATGAGTACCCCGCAAAAACCACCACCCTTGATACATCCCTTTACGAAAAGGCAGCTAAAAAGAAGTTGAAATTATATGTTGAATATCCTTCGTTTCTGCCGGGTTTAGCAGTCCAGCCGCCTCGTCCCACATCCCTGGAGCGCGTGGTGGTTTCTACCGGTGAAATTGAAAATCTGACCCTCATGCAGATATTGTGTCTGCATGATTGCAATTATATTCCGGTTTCAGTAGAAAATCCTCTATTGACAGTAAGTAAGGTTGCCGGATTCGACCGTGCTGTTTATGGTTTGGATAAAGACGCACATACCAGCGCCATCCTATTCGAACAACTTCCCGGCAGATTGCTGGTATCGACTACTAAACTCAGCCAATTCGTTACAGCAAGATATGCGCCGAAAGATGCCATGCAGGCCATATGGGCATATGTCCTGCAATGGCTGGGGGTAGATAAAGCTTCGGCTCAAAATCTTGAATGGACACCTGCTGTTCGACCAACCTATACAAGGGAACAATCGCTTCCCCCGGATGCTGCCCGTTTAGCCGTTCAGCGAGGAATAGATTGGCATACAAAGGCCAAAATGCTGCTTAACGACGAGGGGTGGGAGGAATATAAACAGTTTTGGAAGCTGAATGATTCGAATATACTGACTACGGTAGAAGCGATAATTAATTCAGCTCCTCAGCCCAAAAGCCAGGTTGGTGACGGAACTTATGGAGTATTGGAAGGGATTGTTTCCCAGGTAAACCAGGATGGCAGTCAACCTACCCGCTGGTGGCTTCGAACAGATTCGAACGGAGAAAGCTCCCTGGCTTTTGCCCTCAGGTGGGCAATGGATGGTGATGAAAGAAGCAGGCAGGTAGCCGGAAATTTGCTGGACTGGGTTTATCAGCGTTCCGGATTGTTCCAAAATGATCCGAAAAAAGCAAATTACGGTTTGCTTTTCTGGGCACCGGGAAATGCACAGGCGCTTTATCAGGATAATGACATAAAGACGATTCTCGGTTGCATGGGGACAGCTGGGTTAATGAATACCGATCGTTGGGACGAAGTGCTTGTTAAAAATATATTGGGAAACTTCAGGACAACGGGTGCGAATGGATTCCGGGGCCAGCGAATAGAAAACCCTGAATTACTTCGTGATGGATGGCAGAAATATTGGAACAGAAATAAAATCCAGCTGCAGCCTCATTATGAAGCCTGGACATGGGCTTCCTATTTATGGCTGTATGATAAAACCCAATGGAAGCCGCTGTTGGAAAAAACAGCAAAAGGGGTGAATATGATGATGAAGGCGTATCCCAGGGATTGGCGATGGACCAATGGAATCCAGCAGGAACGAGGCCGTATGCTGCTTGCTTTGGCATGGCTGATCAGGGTGGATGACCGACCCGAATATCGGGCATGGCTAAAACAACTAGCCAATGATATTGAAAAATGCCAGGATATTTCCGGAGCGATCCGGGAAGAGCTTGGGGCTCTTGATCACGGAGACATGGCGCCTCCAACCTCAAATGCTGCTTACGGCACCGGTGAAGCCCCCTTGATTCAGGAGAACGGAGACAGTGTGTCCGACCTTTTATATACTTGTAATTTTACCTTCTTAGGGCTTCACGAGGCCTATGCAGCAACAGGCGATGAGCAGTACAAGATTATGGAGGACAGGCTTGCAGATTTTCTTATCCGTATCCAGGTAGGAAGTGAAAAACACAGCGAGTTGGATGGTGGCTGGTTCCGTGCCTTCGATTACCGGCAATGGGAGTATTGGGGGTCAAATGCCGACGCCGGATGGGGAGCCTGGTCAATAGAAGCGGGGTGGACCCAGGCATGGCTACCTACCGTTCTTGCCATGCGGGAGTTGAATAAAAATCTTTGGGACATAACCAGCAAAAGTAAGGTGGAAAAACACTTTGATAGTATTCGCAGGCAAATGATACCAGATGAAGTACTAAAGAACGTGAAATAAAATTAAAAGAACATGAATCAGAAAATGGTCAGAAGGTTATTATGTAAATTGAAATGTTTTTTTATTGTAATGGGATTATTTTCTCCGTGCATTGCACAAGAGACTTACATTGGTAAATATTGCGAAGGAGAAGGTGATGGGGAATATTTGCGCCTGATAGATGAGTCCTTTGCTTTTTTTCATCCTAATCCGATAGTGCCCAACCTTTCTATGCTCTATCAAACTGAATGGAATACTTTCGTAGAAGGCACTGAATGGCGCGGCTGGTGGATACAAAACAGTTATGGATTCTCGTATGCTGTTACCCCATTTCTCCAGGAGCCATGGTTCTCTACTCTTCAACGGTCGTGGGATCTTTTTTGGAATAAACAGGGGAATGGGAAGGAAATGGCTTTATGGGGAGGTAGCCCCACAGCAAATGGAATAATGTCATCCATGGTTGCACCTGATGGTTGTTTGGGCGATTGTGCAAGACCAGGAGAGATTGTTTATAAGCAAGGAGATGGGGATTTGAATAAGCACGACTGGTTTTATGAAGCCACTGCTGCAGGTGTTGTCATGCAGGCAGAGATCTTATTGGCCGGGCGCAATGGAAAGGCATTAGCCTATTATCTCCCGAAAATGGCGCGGGCTTGTGATTTTATTGAAAAGGTTCGCGACCCCAAAAACAATCTCTTTCTTGTGGGACCAGCTTGTAATCTTATTGCGCCTTCTTATGGAGGAGTTAAACAAGATGATGGCTCCTTTGGAAAGGGCTATTTGGCAGGGCTTTCTATTACCTATCTTGCAGCCCTTGATAGAATGGTTGAGCTTTACAAACTATTTGGAGACCAGGAAAAGCTTGCTGAATATAAACGCCGGCAAAATAACACCCGAGAATCATTATCTCAGCTGCTGACTCCTGCCGGCTATTTTGTAAAATCTCTGGAACCGGATGGAACCAAGCATGGTGTTCTGGGGCAGAAACAATATGGATACCTTGAAGGTGTAGCTAATGCAGATGCTGTAGCGATGAGGGTTGTTGATAATGAAACTGCTGAAAGCATTTACAAACAGATTGCGGAATATCCGGGCATCCGGCCCTTCGATTTTCTCTTAACCAATGCTCCCGGCTTAGACGATACATATTATGGTTGGGGCAGAACCACCGGTGAGGGATTGGAGGGGATTAATCAATTCGGAGACTGGGTTAACGGAGGTGTATGGGGTACGGTTGAAGGCAGAGCCATTCTGATGTATGCGCGGTTGGGAAAATTTGAAGATATACGCAAGTCGGCCATTCGGGCCATGAAGTGGGCAAAGGATTTCCGTATGGATGCACCTTTTTCCCAACGTGGTGAAAATACCGATAATTCCTGGTTTGACGCCGGTAAGTGGCTCCATGGCGATGGTGTTAAGATTATGATTGACAACTTTGCGATTCCTGCAGCTACAATAAGAGGTTTATTCGATTATGAATATCTATCAGATTGTCTTGTTCTCCGTCCGCGTGTCCCGGGCTCAATTACCAGATACAAACAAAAGGACGCCGTACGATTCGGCGAGAAAAAAATTTATCTTACCTGCCTTAATGGAGGACCAAAAGTCAAGTCTGCTACCATCAATGGTAAAGCGATTAATATCAAATCTCCCGATGCCCTGCTGCTATTTTATGATCAGCTGCCACAAGAAGCATATATAGAAATTATTACCTATGGTGGCTGGCCGCAAGAATATAAAGCGGCAGTATCTTACCCTCTTATTCCAGCTCTTGTCCCGAACAAAAATCAAAAATTATCGGAATCTGCAGAATTAGTGGATTCATTGAAAAAACCGTATGCCATCCTAAATAAGATGCACAAAGCTCTGATTAAAAAGAGACAAGCGGAATACGAACAGGCTTTCGTTTCATCAATTATCGAAACATTTGAGGCTTATAGAGTTCGTGCAGCTATGGAGGTTCTTCCCGGTTATTATCGACCTGGAAACGATGAAAATATTCTAAAATTTTACGCACTTAGATCCATAGCATTATATGACAATTATGAGAAGCGAATGGTTGATTATGCAGAAAAAGGAGATCCAAATCAAAAACAGATAGCGATGCTCTTTTTAGAGGCTAAGAATAGTAAAAGGTAAAACCGGGGTAACACAACTATGAAAAAAGAAGAAATGCGCTATGCAGCAAATGTTCTTGCTTTTGCTGTTTTTTTAGCATTTTCATCCTGTCAGCAGTCGGGCAAATTGGTAAATAGTTATCAAATAAATCTTTGTTGCGCTTCTGATAATGACTTGTATAGGGTTCTTATCGAAAATAAGATTACCTGTACCCGGTATAACAACACTACAGAAGCCTTAACAAACCTGAAGAACAGTTCAGGGCTGTTAATTTTAGCGGATCAATATCCTGTTGAGCGTACACCGGTGGATGCCTCACTATTTGCTCTGGCAGCAAAGAAAAATATTCGGATTTACGTTGAATTTCCAGAAATGGTACCCGAACTGGAATTAGGTGAAGAGGTGTGTTTGTCAACCGGATATTATGGTGCTGTAACAGACCGCGCGGTTGTCAGCTCTGATTTTTTTGGAAAGGCACTGCCTATACTGAGTATCCTGGAAATGAAAGGTTGTCACTATATACCCGTAGAGGTTAAAAATCCGGATATCGTGCTTGCACGGGTAGAAGGATACAATTCTGCCGTTTATGGCTTGCCAGAGAAGATACATCCGATACTGTTTGAGCTTCCGGGGAAAAATATTTTAGTTGCTACCACCAAGCTCAGTCAATTTTTAGCAGGACGTTACATGCCAAATGATGCCTGGCCTTTCGTAATTGGATCCTTGATAAGGTGGACCACCCGTGAAGATTCATTTCCATTGCTCAAATGGAATCCAACTGTCAGGCCAATGTATGGTGAAACCCAAAAACTACCAAAGGATGCCCAAAGAACAGCTATCAACCGGGGTATTGATTACTATGGGAAATCGGGGTTATACCTTAATCCGGACTGGCCGAAACAACCATTTCCCGGAAATGATTCATTACCAAGATCATGGATGCAGGGTGATGGTTCTTATGGTATCGGGGAATGCTATATATCAAAAATGATATTCTCCAACGGACGACAAGCGGTCAGCCGTGAAGCACGAGCCGATTGCAATCTTGAGGCGGTTATGGGATTAGCCTGTGGAGTAGCGTTATTCAAAGACACCTCTCACCTGGACAAAATAAAAAAGATGAGTGATTTTGTGTTTCGCAATTCGATACTTGCACAGGGCAACCGTGCCAATCCGGAAAAATCATCTTACGGCCTTTTAGGTTGGAGTTTATCAAATCCGGAATCCTACTGGGGGGATGACAATGCCCGAGCATTATTGAGTGCGATAACTACTTCAGGATTAACTTCCTATAAAAATTGGGATGAATATATTGTCAGAGGAATTCTCGCAAATTTCAGGACTAGTGGAATCAACGGATTCCGACCATCAAATGTGAACGGGAAGGTCCTGGAGGAAAAGGGTTGGGAACATTTTTTCAATTCAGATATAGTTTTTTTAAATCCGCACATGGAGGCTTATCTGTGGAACACCTATTTATGGCTGTACAATAAAACCGGTTATAAACCATTACTGGATCGAACAAAAATTGGCTTTGAAAAGATGATGAAAGCCTATCCCGACTGGGTGCTGGAGGCTAACCGGTACGAGCAGGAGCGTTGCAGGATGTTGCTGCCATTGGCCTGGCTGGTTCGGGTGGAGGATACGCCGCAACATCGTTCATGGCTGGATACGATTGCACAATATGTGATAAAAATTCAGGATAAAACAGGGGCAATACCTCAAATTCCGAATAGGACTGTTTCATCAAATGAAAACTACGGAACCGGGGAATGTGCTTTGAGTCATCAGGCAGGAGACCCTGTAACGGATGCCCTCTATTCTATCAATTTTGCTTTTATCGGAATGCATGAAGCCGCAGCCGCTACTGGAAACCGGGCTTATGCCAGATCAGCGGCAAAGATGGCGGATTTCTTTATTCGTACTCAAACACAAAGCCAAAGTCATATGGAATTAGACGGGACCTGGTACAGAGGATTTGACTATGTGAAGTGGGACTACTGGGGATCCGACGGTGATTGGGGCTGGGGGGTGTGGACCAATGAAATTGGGTGGACCCATAGTTGGATAACTACGACTCTGACATTGCGCGAAATGAAAACCTCTCTTTGGGATATTGCATCAAAAGTGGATGTGAGTCCATGGTTTGAGCTTTATCGAAAAATGATGTTGCCGGATAATAAAAACCAATTAGATATACCATGAAGAATAGAATTGCCCACATTTTGTTTCTGGCATTCATAATGGTGCCCTGTTGGGCACAAACAATTCCGGCGAAAACCTCACCTCTCAGGGAGCAAATTGATCTGACCGGACCATGGAGATTTAAGGCCGACCCAAAAAATATAGGTGATTCTGCGGAATGGTTCAAAGACGAAACTGACAAAACATTCTGGCCCCTTGTCAACGTTCCTGTTGCATTTGATCATTGCGGCCCGGAACTTGATCGTTATTTCGGCACAGGCTGGTTCTGCAGACGCGTTTATGTCCCTGAATCTTTCCGGGGACGACGTATCCTGATTCACTTTGAGGGGATAAACTATAATGCCAAGGTATGGGTCAATGGCCAGCCTGTAGGTGAAAACCATGATGCTTTTTTACCCTTCGATTTGCTGATCAATGACGCTGTGATAACCGGAGCGGAAAACAGCATTGCCGTATCGGTCAATAATATCCGCCAGCTTGGGCAGTTTCCATTGTTTGAAGGGTGGTATGGTCAGGGCGGTTTTTTGCGTGAAGCCTCTCTGGTGGCAACCAGTTCAACCTATATGGTAAGCACGATGATGGTTGCCACTCCAATCACTGGCACAAAAAATGGGCAGGGACAAATCTTTGTCCGTGCATCAGTAAAAAATGAATCCGGACGTGCTCAGCCTTTGAAGATTCAGGTTCGTGTTTCAGACAAAACCGGGAAATTACTGGCGGTACTATCATCAGCGGTTTTGTTTGTTAATGAGGACCAATTGGTTGATTTATCGGTTGAGGGTCATGTTCCTAAAGTGCAGTGGTGGTCGCCTGATTCGCCAGCCCTTTACACGGTTGAAGTGTCTGTTTTGCAGGATGGAAAAGTTGTCGATCAACAAATACGTCGGACAGGGTTCCGAAATATTGAGATCGCAGACGCCAAAATCAGGGTCAACGGCAAACAGGTTTTTCTGCTCGGGTTCAACCGGCATGAAGACTCACCGCGTACCGGCATGGCGGTTGATCTTCAGCAGGCACGGGAAGATTTTTGCCGGATGAAGGAGATTGGCTGCAATTACGTTCGTTTCTGTCACTATCCGCACCATCCCGGGGAACTTGACTTGTGTGACGAACTGGGGTTGTTTGTATTGGCGGAAAACGCAATGAATGAGTGGGGACATATCGATCACCCGGCCCCTAATCCGGCAATTCCGCTGGAGCCGAAGGATGCCCCGTTGGTATTGGAAAACGCCAGACGAACCCTGACCAAAATGGTCGCCCGTGACAATCATCATCCTTCCATAATAATTTGGTCGGTAAGCAATGAAAATGAAGAATCACGTCAGGATGTTGCTCTTGGCAATGCAGAGTTGATTCAATTCGGCCGTACCCTGGATAAGTCCCGACCGTGGACACATGTTTCCAATTCGTTCAGGAAGGAAAACTGGGAGAGCTTTTATATTCAGGATGATGTGATTGTAGTTAACGCTTATCCCACTCATTGGTACTCGCCAACGGAAGAGGATATCAATGCAGGCCTTCCGGAGTCGACGAGAATAATGGAGAATACTTTAAAGAAGATACATGATAAATTTCCTGACAAGCCCATTGTCATTGGTGAGTATGGTTTTCCAAACGGCGATGCCGGTGAACAGGGAGCCAAAAAGCAGGCTGTTGCAACAGAAGCCGAGTTCAAGGGGTTAACCGCCCCATATATTGCCGGCGGCGCACTTTGGTGTTTTGCGCGGCATCCATGGCCTTGGAACAATGTCAGTAATTATGGTTATGTAAGTCGCGACCGCATATCATCTTTCCCCGCATTTTCAGTGGTAGAACGTCTTTACAAGGAGCATACAAAAAAATCATTATCAGATGAAGAATAGAGATTTGTTAAAAGCCATGAAATATATTGTTTTAGCAATATTCATGGGTACCGGTTCTATCTTTATACATGCACAATCATCAGATAACATCAATCGCCGGGGAATGCTCTTTTATGAGCCTGCCCCGGATAATCCGGCTGCGGACGTATGGTGTTTTAAAAAGGATAGTCTTTGGTATGTTTATACCCTCGATGGCTTTGGTCAGAATTCGATTGGAGTTGCGGTATCTCCTGATTTAATGTTTTATGAAAGACGGGGTGTAGCGATTCCCAGTGATCCAGGCACCTGGGAGAATTCACTTTTTGGGGGAGATGTTTTTAATTGGAAGGGTAAGAATTACATGCTCTATTCTGCTCCCGGACCAGGTTATAATAATGCCATCGGTTTAGCTGAGTCGGAGGATTTGCTTAATTGGGTTAAATATCCCGGTAACCCCGTGATGAGGCATCCTGATGCCCGCTGGTATGACGGAGCTTTACCTGATGGTATGAGGGGCGGCACTTCATGCCGGGATGTGACTGTTATCGAAGATGCTTCCACAGATGAATGGGTTTATTGCTGCTTCACAGCGAGCACAGGCAGGGGCGATTTTTACCGGCGCGGATGTATCGGACTTGCCCGTAGTAAGAATTTGATTGATTGGGAATATCTTCCTCCCTTATTTTCACCAGGAATTTATACTGCCATGGAAGTCCCCAGAGTATGTAAAATTGGCAATAAATGGTTCCTTACCTGGCTGACTGCTCCGTGGTATGGAATCCGTACTGACGAAGATTTCGGGCAACGTGCTTTTTCATGGGGTGAAACAATGATTCATTATGCAGTAGCAGATAATTCCTTGGGTCCATATCATTTACCTGAAGATCCTACTTTATTCCGGGGATATTTCAGTCCCTATGTAATTGACCTGGTTCATGGAGAGCGTGAGATACTTGTAACCACCACCATGTTCAAACAACTAGGGAAAGGTTCCGATGCCAGAGAACGGTGCGGCTTAATGCCGGCTATGCCGGTTCGCCAGGCAGAAAGCAATAAGGAAAAGCTAGAAGTATGTTTTCCTGAGAAGCTACGTGACATCTTTAATAAACAGATCCCTGTTATCGAACCTTTATTGGTTAATAACCCCTTGCCCGGGTTTCTTGATGTTGAAAGAAATAAGGATAATTTTTCTTTTACTAATACTTCAAATCGTGTTGTTGAATTAACCGAAGCAACTGGCTCTGAGTTTTTAGTGGATGTGAACTTCAATCTTGAATCAGGCAGAGCAGGGTTGATAACACGATATGATGAAAAAAATAGAAACGGTTGTGTGGTCCTTGTAGATCCACTACGGAAAGAACTCCAATTTGGAGAGTTGGCTCCCATGTATGAAAAGGGAATAATATTGAAAGTCCGTGACCGATTCAATATTCCTTCTGCCATCAACCGGCAATTTAAATTATCGGTAATTCAGTCTGTTAATTATCAATTGGTTTTTATAGATAAAGTTTTCATCGGAGCTTTTTCTTTTGCACACCGGGGTAAAGGTGTTATCGGTTTATTTTTGGAGAATGCTACCGGGAACGCTTTTATAGAAGGTATACATGCTTACTGAAAAAATCCGATAAAATTGGCAGATTCAGTTCTTGAAGCTCAACAAAAGAATATTAAAAACACAGATAAAAAAGTATGAAAAACAAAAACAACATGCTGTATATAATATTTATATCGGCTGTTTCTGCTCTGGGTGGTATTTTATTTGGTTATGACACAGGTGTGGTGTCAGGAACCATATCAGAGGTAACCACCCAATTTAATTTGGATTCCATTCAGCAAGGATGGTTTGTAAGCAGTGCATTGCTTGGCGCCATCCTGGGTGTTGCCAGTGCCGGTTTGCTGAGCGATTTCTTTGGAAGGAAGAGAACACTCATTATCTCTGCCATTCTCTTTACTGTACTTGGTGTGGGCTGTGCCTTGGCCAATAGCTTTTACGAGCTGGTCTGTTACCGGATAATCGGAGGATTAGCCATTGGCATTGTGTCCATCGTTTCCCCTTTGTACATATCCGAGATGTCTGTACCTAAATATAGGGGACGGTTGGTTTCCTTGTACCAGTTAGCCATTACTATAGGATTTTTATGTTCGTATTTAATAAACTACTTCCTCATGGACTTTGGGAAATCCCACATTTTCGAATCCCCCTTGCTACATAAAATATTTAATGCTGAAATCTGGCGAGGCATGCTGGGCATGGAAGCTGTTCCTGCAATTCTTTTTCTGGTGGTTCTCTTCTATATACCCGAAAGCCCCCGATGGCTTGTTTTAAGGCGCAAGGAGCAAAGTGCGCTGTCGATCCTTCAACGGATTTATAATGACCAACCCGATGCAGCACAAGAATTAAGCAACATAAAAAGTGTTGCAGCGATCAAGGAGAAATCGGAATGGAAATCCTTGTTTCAGCCAGGTATATTCAAAGTGGTGGTCATTGGCTTATCCATTGCCATGCTGGGACAGTTCATGGGTATCAACGCGGTTATGTATTATGGTCCTGCTATTTTCAAGGATTCCGGACTTTCCGATGGGGATTCCTTATTTTATCAGGTATTGGTGGGATTGGTAAATGTGCTTACCACGGTGCTGGCATTGCTGATTATTGATAAGGTGGGTAGAAAAAAGCTGGTCTATTATGGGGTTAGCAGTATTTTTGTATCCTTGCTTGCCATTGCTTTTTACTTTGAATTTGGCAAAACATTGGACATTCCATCGGTGGTATTACTCATATTATTCCTTTTCTACGCATTTTCATGCGCTATCTCCATTTGTGCAGTAATCTGGGTATTATTATCTGAACTATATCCGTTAAAAGTCAGAGGTGTCGCTATGTCAATAGCAGGATTTTCGCTTTGGGTTGGCAGCTTTCTGGTAGGGCAACTTACGCCCTGGATGCTGCAAACGCTATCTCCCGCAGGAACATTTGTTTTATTTTCCCTGATGTGTATTCCATATATGCTGATCGTATGGAAATTAGTTCCTGAAACAATGGGGAAATCGCTTGAAGAAATTGAATCCAACTGGAATTAAGGGGGAATGCTAATGAATCATTCTAACCACCGGTTGACTGGAAAAGAGCGGGCCCTTAATGGCATGCTGAATATGAAAACGGATAGGATAAGTGTGCATCCTGCAATTGATGTAAGCTATTCTGCCAGACTGTATGGGAAAAATGTCGGTGAATGTTTCATGGATCCCGGACTTCATGCAAGAGCTTTGGAAAATGTGTTTTGTTCACATCCGGAAATAGATGGTTTATATGTTAATCTCTGTTTATCTCCGGACTCGTTTGAAAAAACCTGGAAAGAAGGCAGTGATACGTATGTTTTAGATAATGGCGGAATGACATGGTTTGTTCCTCCGGATGATGTGGGATCAGTCAAAGCGCATCAAATACATAAAATCGACGACTTTCTCCTGAAAACACAGAATCCCTTAAAAGAGGGCATTATTGGAACATACACAGCAATTTCTCAAGAAATAAAAGACCAATATCTTATTGTTCCCGGACTTACGGGCCCCTTCAGCCAATTGGTTTTTATGCTCGGGCTAACCGAAACGCTCCTTTTGATTTATGATCAGCCAGATGAATTGAAGCAGGCGTTGGAATGGCGTACTCAAAAAGCCATTGAATGGGCTGACGAATTTATTAAAAAAGGGGTAGAATGTGTATGGATTGGCGAAGG
>CAIXKO010000537.1 GCA_903919925.1 uncultured Bacteroidota bacterium
ATCATCACCCACTTCATCGTACCGTTTGCTGATGGGCTCCAGGGTTAGTTTTGGCACAGGCATATACTTATCTATCAGATAGATATCCTCGTCTCTTTTTATCAGGTGCTCCGTAATCCAGGTGGTTTTACGGTTGCCCTCGGATTTATAGGTGAGGATGCCATCGGGAGTATGAATATAATGATGAACAATTCGGTGCTCCGGGTTGGTGCTGATAATATCCGGAATATCTTTCCAGGTTTTCGTATTGAATTTTGTTGGATCGGAATCCACCACCCAAAACTGATCCATTTCCTCAAAATACTGGATCTGAGCATCCAACCCAACCTTTTTGAATGCTTCCAGATCAGAGATTCCACCCATGTGCTGTTTCAGATGGTAATCCTGCCATTGATGTAGTGAGGCCGGAAGCCGGTCCGGTTTTTCACGGTTTAACGCGGCC
This sequence comes from uncultured Bacteroidota bacterium, assembly GCA_903919925.1. Lineage (GTDB taxonomy): Bacteria > Bacteroidota > Bacteroidia > Bacteroidales > UBA12481 > UBA12481. The sequence goes on from CAIXKO010000537.1 coordinate 443, forward strand.
AGTAATCGTTCTTTTGAGGTCATGGTGTATCTAATTTGTTGGCTAAGATATGAGTTTATTAGTCAATCCTGAAATGTTGTAAAGGTCCGAATTTCGATCTGTCCCGCTGGTTTTTCATTATCTTTGAGTTGAATTTTAATTGATTGAAAATGAAACGCGCAACCAATCTCACCGAACTGGCCAATAACCTATATCCGGGTGATTACCTGAAGGAGGATACAAAAGAATTTTATATTCCGATTTTTGATCATATTCTGCAATCGATCCGGCAGCAGATCTATATTACAGAGTCGAGGCAAACAAACACCTTTTATGTATCGGGACAAAGCGGTACCGGTAAAACAACTGCCTTGAACTTTCTTGCCGATGAGAAATTGTCAAGCAAATACATTGTAAAGCATATATATGGAAGAGAAATCTTCGACTTAAACGACGTTGATATTATTGATATTTTATTGAGTTTTTCTTTCGAACTGATTGGCACTAATGCCGGATTGCAGGCAAAATACTTTGCTGGATTGGACCAGATTCAAAAGCAGAATGAGGGTTCGATGGATGTGGAAAAAACTTCTCAGCAATCGGAATCCATGGGCGCCGGAGGTGAGGCTAAGGCATCGGCAAAATTTGGCTTTCTTTCCTTTATAACCATGGGCCTAAATGTTTTTGCCAGCTATAAAATGGATAAGGAATTCCGGACTTTTGTGAGGGAGAAGTTCGTAATTAAAAAGAAGCTCCTGTTAGATTTGACCAATCGCATTATTGATGATTTCTATGAGATATTCGGTACAGAAAAGAAACTGCTGATTATTTTCGACGATCTGGAGAAAATGCGCGATGCCCGACAAATACGGTCCTTGTTTATCGATAATCTTAACTATTTTAATCAAATACGGTGCAAAAAGATTATCGTTTTTCCAATTCATTTGAGCAGCGATTCTCAGTTTTATTCCGAAAACAGTAATCCGGAATATTTTGGATTACGATTGAAAGAGAATCCTCACACGCCTGAAAAAATTGACGGTTCAAAACATGATATAAAAAAGAACCGGCAGCTCCTTCATGAGGTGATCAGGATGCGGATTAAGGAAGGTTGTGAACTTATTGACAATGAAGCAATTGATTTAGCAATTAGTTTTTCCGGAGGACTGATCAAGCAATTTTTAAAGCTTTTATACGTGGCTGTAATTAAAGCCTCGATGTATGGAGGATCAGTTTCAAAGGTTACTTCCAATGATGTTAGAAATGCTGTTTCGGAGGAGACCGATAATATGTCGAGGGCAGTAATATCAACTAACCGGATCAATATGCTAAACACTATCAGGCAGGAAAATAAACCATCAACTGATAATGATGAATTGTTTATCAATGCATTGATCAGTAATCAGGTTATTGTTTATCAAAATGGCGTTCCCTGGTACGATGTCAACCCGATTATTACGGATACCGTAAAGAAGTATTCAAAATAGATGCAACCCTTTGATTCACTGTTGTCGAAACGTGATTGTATTAAGCTGAAAGGATTTTTCCATCAGTTAAAACAATTGGCTGACCGGTCATACTTTGCCATTATTGCGGTTGATTCAAAGCAATTAAATGCATCCTTTACTGAAACCATCCGGCAGAATTCTGCAATTCGAAGTGAATGGACAGAGATCAGTCATTCTGAGCAATTAGCTGAAATTATGCACGATAAATCGGGCAATACCTGCCTGAAGGTGCTTGATTTAACCGCGATTGGTACCCAGGCGGCTGACCGGGCCAGGCTGAATTTACATTTTAACCGCGATTATATCATTGATTACAATCTAAAAATTGTTTTACTGTGTTCGTTTGATTTCTTCACACAGATACTAAACCATGCGTACGATCTGGCATCGATCGCTCATTTTTCGGGTTTTTTTTCGGACCGGGAGCAAGTGGTTACAAAGGATACAAAAAAGGCAGAGACCACTCCTGAATACGAAACCTATCTTGCAGATCTTAGCAATCTGATTGATTATCAGAAACAAGAGAATGCTGACGAGGAAATTATCATGCGGAAAAGCTTGTCTGCGGGATTGAGCGCTTCTACTGTTTCGGAACTGAGTGAAGCACTGAATTTGTGGTCTTCGGGTTTAAAGATTGCTTTGAAAAAGAATGATTTGCAATTTCAGACTTATTTTCTCGGGAATATCGGGGTGATCCATTCAAATCAAGGGAATCTGGATCAGGCATTAACCTACCAGAAACAAGCCCTTGAAATAGATCAGCAAATTGGGTACAAGCAGGGCGAAGCCAATCAATTGGGAAATATCGGGAATATCTATTCAGCTCAAGGGGATTTGGATCAGGCCTTAACCTACCATCAACAAGCCCTTGAAATCGACAAACAAATTGGGGACCTGCAGGGCGAAGCATACGACCTGGGAAATATTGGGAATATCTATTCAGCTCAAGGGGATTTGGATCAGGCCTTAACCGACCATCAACAAGCCCTTGAAATCCATAAACAAATTGGGGACCTGCAGGGCGAAGCAACCGCACTGGGAAATATCGGGGATATCTATTCAGATCAAGGGGATTTGGATCAGGCATTAACCTACCTGAAACAAGCCCTTGAAATCGATAAACAAATTGGGAACCTGCAGGGCGAAGCCATTCAATTGGGAAATATCGGGAATATCTATTCAGATCAAGGGGATTTGGATCAGGCCCTAACCTACCTGAAACAAGCCCTCGAAATCGTTAAACAAATTGGGTACCTGCAGGGCGAAGCAGGAGCCTTGGGAAATATCGGGAATATCTATTCAGCTCAAGGGGATTTGGATCAGGCATTAACCTACCATCAACAAGCCCTTGAAATCCATAAACAAATTGGGTACCTGCAGGGCGAAGCAACCGCACTGGGAAATATCGGGAATATCTATTCAGATCAAGGGGATATGGATCAGGCCTTAACCTACCTGAAACAAGCCCTTGTAATCGATAAACAAATTGGGTACCTGCAAGGAGAAGCCATTCAATTGGGAAATATCGGGAATATCTATTCAGATCAAGGTGATTTGGATCAGGCATTAACCTACCTGAAACAAGCCCTTGAAATCGATAAACAAATTGGATACCTGAAGGGCGAAGCCATTCAATTGGGAAATATCGGGTTGATCTATAAAGCTCAAGGGGATTTGGATCAGGCCTTAACCTACCATCAACAAGCCCTTGAAATCGATAAACAAATTGGGTACCTGCAGGGCGAAGCATCCGTCCTGGGAAGTATCGGGAATATCTATTCAGCACAAGGGGATTTGGATCAGGCCTTAGCCTACCTGAAACAAGCCCTGGAAATCTTTCAGATCATCGGGCAGTCAGGCGAGATTCTGAAGATGGAGAAAATAATAGAGGAAATCAACAGCAAATGCTGATCTGAGCACCATCCTTCCTAATGAAATCCGCACCTGCTGGAAGGTTTCAGAAAAATCTCCACGATACCCGGGTATACCCAAATTCACCAGATCCGGTTTGCTGAAGTTTTTCCTTGCCTTCCTTCACCTCGAGCCTTTGCATGGAAAAATCGCCATTCTCAAAATTAAAGGTTTTGCCATCATCGTTATACAGATTGAAGCTGCCATCGGCTTTACCGTAAACCCTGATTTCCAAAGGCAAATCGATCTTCCACTCCAAAGTTTGGCGTATTGCCGGGATCATTGGAATAATGCCTCCATCGCGAACAAAAAGCGGAATTTTGTCCAACCCGGGTTTTGCGATGATCGTTCCTTCTCCAGCCAGTTTTCCGGTATAAAAATCGAACCACTGGCCCGGAGGCAGGATAACTTTTCGTTCGATTTCGCCGGTAAACATGGGTGCCACGAGAAGATTATCCCCAACCATATACTGATCCTTTATCTCACCGGATGCCGGAAAACCATCAACCAGCTGCATGGCCCGGAACGGAGGCTTTCCTTCAAAATAATACTGAGCAAATGTCGAATACAAGTACGGCAGCAACTGCATTCTTAGAAATGCCACTTCCTGGCACGCTTTATATACTTCGGGGAACGACCAGGGTTTTGTTCCGTCTGCCCACGCGTTGATCATCGCCATCGGTGAAAAGCAGACGCTTTGCATGCGCCGGACCCACTCCTCCGATGAGCCGCCAGCCCTCACTTCCGGCGTCCAGAGAAGTCCGGAGAATCCTGAGTTGATGAGTGCAGTAATAAAATCCTTATGGCTATAATAATCATTATAAATAACATACGGGTACGATACCGATCCGGCATTAGCGGCCCGGATGAGCCCGTAGGTGCGTTCGTTTTTCTTCCGGAAGATCTCATCGGTCAGTGTCATCATCTGCAGCCCGTAGGTCTGGCGCATTTGCTCCCCATCGTGCCCCGATGGAAAAGTGGCGCCATCGGGCCATAACCAGGAGTCAAAACCATCGACTTCATCAATTTTAAAACCACTTGCGCCAATATCCAGCTGATTCTTTTGGAAATGATCCTGCATAATTTTCCGGGCTTGCGGAATTGTGTAATCCGCCACTGTTCCACACCAAACGGTGTGCGAACCGGTGAACTCCTTCAACTGTTTGTCGAGTGTGCCATCCGGCCAATGATAAGGATTCATCCAGAGGTTAAGGTGAATTCCTTTTGAGGTCATTTCGCTGATAAATTTCTCCGGTTCAGGAAACCTTCCCTGATCCCACTCAAAAGTGCAGGGATATGATTTGCTATGCCATCCGGGCTCCAGACCAACAACATCGAGAGGAAAACTATTCTGCTCAAAACCGGCTGCTTCGGTGCGCACATCATTCTCATGGTAAAGAGTTGGCGTGCGCTGCCAAAAACCAAGCCCCCACTTTGGAGGTATAATTCCGCCACCACAATACAGGTTAAACCGTTGAACAACCTCCATCAAATTCTTTCCGGTAAAAAGAATCATTTCCACACCGGCCTCTGGAACAACCATCTCCAGATTATCGGAATATGGCTGAGCATCCCAGGATTTATCCGTGTTACGATCGCGCGTAACCGGGGGATTCTTGCTTGCCTTGCTTACGGCAGTTCCAACTGACACATCGATATACCTGGCGGCATTTACGAGCACGCCATATCCTTTACTGGAAACAAAAAAGGGAACCGGTGCATGTGTCCGTCCATTATCCTCTCCACCATAATGATCCATATGCAGGCGGAATATCCGTCCACGCTGTGCTATCGTCTTAAAATTCAAACCAAAACCATAAATCTGCTCTTCTTTATCCAACGGAAACCGGATGCAGGTGCGGCCATTAACCACAGCCACTTTAATCTCCTTCAGATCTATAGGTACCCTGGCATTACCAAGATCCTTAATAGCTTGAGCACGTGGCTCCCTGTTGGCCACGGAAAGCAGATTGAATGCCGGAGGATTTCCAACCGAAGTTTTATAGGTACCCGGCAGGGTTTCCTTCCAGGTCACTTGAGCGGATTGGGATTGCTCCATGCTGCCCCGGTCGCAGGCATGCAAAAGGGTCATGCAGAGCAGAAAAATGAAGGATATGGTTTTCATGAGAAGTCGGTTAAAGTTGATTTAGATCCAGGTTTTGCCAGTACTATTTTTGTTTTTAGTTTTTTGTGTTTTGTTATTTATTTGTCTTTTGTGTTTTGCATTTTGTGATTTATCTATCTTTTGCATTTTGTGTTTGCATCTAGGTAATTTCTTGTCTTTTGATTTTTGCTATTTGTTATTTGATTTTTGCTATTCCTTCGGTTTCGCAAACACTTGAGTCCAGTAAACTCCGGCCAGCCAGGCGCCCATTTCCGTGAATGCAGGATTCATGATATTGGAGCAATGGCCTTCGCTTTTTAGTAATTCTTTCATCACCTCATCTTCATAAAGAGCTCCATAAGAAACATTTTCTCCGCAAGCTGACCAGAGATAATGCTGTGCCTCAATCCGTTTACTTACGGAAAGTCCATTGCTCCCCTGATGGCTAAAAAAGTTATTTTCAAACATATCTAACGTATGAACTTTTGCTGCTTCTTCCAACTTATCGTTCCATTGAAGCTTTTTTGCCGGGGCATACCATTGTTTACCACATTGATATCCGGATACTCTTGCATTGTTTACTAATCTCAGCATTTTAGTTCGGCTAAACATGATAGTATCAGACGGGTCTTTTGCTTCGCAGGATGAAAACAAAAGAATAAAAACTATTGGAAGAACAACGAACATATCATTAAGCATTAACGGTTCTTATCATAAATCCCGATAAAGGGTTCAAATATCTGTCCAATAACTAATTGATTGTTAAACAATACGGCTACCGATGCGGCATTGATCTGCTTTCCATTGTCGTAAAATAACCGGATTTGCTTTCCGGATGCGGGATCAACCAAAACGACTAATGAAGGGGAATGCCGGGATTTCTTTTTGGTATGGAAAATAAACTTGATCGGTTTGGAATGACTGGTAATGATGAGCTTATCATGGCTGATTCTGATATTATCGGGGCCCTTTATCCGGCAAACCAACTTCTTATCCAAAAGCTGCCCATCCCTCAGGTTATACGAGTACAGCTTATTTTCCAAGGTGGCGCTAACAAATATCTGGTTTCCGATTCCGGTTAAACCTGCCGGCATTCCCAGGGAGAGAGCGGCAATTGTCCAGTTACCCTGGCCATCGTAAAACAAAACATTGCCCTTTTTCTGCATATAAATTTTCTCTTTCATGCTGTTTCGCACGGCAGCATCATTACAAACAACCAATGAGCCATCGGGAAAGGCCTGAAGGGCATTGGGGGATACAAGCAGTTTGCTTTCGAGCATCCGGATAAATATTAATTCATCGTCTTCTATTTGGTATTGAATAATCGGATGTCGCTCATTCTTATCATCATGCGTAATCACATAGAGGTATTGAATTTCACCCGCTTGAATCAAAGAGATTCCATGTGGCCGGAATGCCAGACCTTCCGGATCACCTATACGTTTCATAACCAACCGGGTATTGCTGTTTGGCTGGATGGATTCTATTTCTCCGTAAACGGGATACTCCGCCCGGCGTGAAGCACAGGAAATCAGCAATCGAGGGGGATTGTGAAGCGAGTCGACCACGATATCCTCCGGGCCGTAGCCTGATTCCAAGAGGCGGAAAGTCGGGTAAGGTGAAAATGGAGAGGGGAGATAAGAACGGGAGAGAGGTGAAGAGATGAGGGGGGCAAAAGGGGAAAACAGAAGGAAAAGAAGTAGAGTTGGCAACTTTATAGAGTTGCCAACTCTTAAAGTATTTTTCTTAATCACTTGATAATGACTTTGTTAATGATCTCATAAACCAACGCCAGCTGCCAGTCGCCAACACCCCACGGAGTCTCCTCCGGACTCCAACCCATCCGCTGAAGCGCCTTTTGTGCAGCCACCAGATTGTCCGTATAAACAGCTACCGTCCACATCATCAATGGATTCGACGGCTGCGACTTCATCCAGGAAGTCAGTAATTTATCACCATCGCTCTCCTTATTGAGCAACTTGTAACACATCGCTGCCAGCAAATAGGGACTGTCCCAAGCCGGCTTTTGATCATTGGTATAAATAATTACCTTTTTGAAATAATTGGCTGCCTCATCGGCTTGATTCAACTGCAAATAGCATAGACCGGTGAGGTAATCCTCAATCCTCTCATCTGTAAGATAGGGTTTACCCACTCCCAGGTTATCAGGCCATGTGCGTGCCATCTCCAAATCTACCAATGCTTTAAGATACCGCTGGTGCCTGAAATAATCCAGTGAACGAAGAATCAGCGCAGATCGAAAAATCTCATGACCCTCACGTGCTCCCTCTGCCGGCAATAAAACCAGATTGCTGAGGATTTCAACGGACTGATCATAGTTGTGGGTATGTAATTCTGCTTTTGCCTGATCAAAATCGAGAATCATATGACCTGGAATTTTTGCCACCGCTTTTCGAGATATTTCCAGATTCTGAGCCCATGCTCTGTTTCTCACATAAAACCCACCGAGAGCATGCCAGGTGCGCCAATCATCGGGCTGCAGATTATTTGCCCGCGTAAGATCGCGAAGCACCAAATCCTCCTCCGATCCTTCGAAAAGCTTTGCCCGGGCCATATAAAAATGCGCCTCGGTTGGCTCATCCCCGCACGACTTAAACAGCTCCTTCGCCTTCAATGAATCATCGGCATTCAGCCGGATCAGCCCCTGGTAATATCGATTTTGCCAGGCAGGCTTTTGTGATTCAGCCCACTCCAAAACCTTTAGCGTTTCCGGTCGGTAAGGGAAAACAAGCCGGGTAGGCATCTCCGTTATGGAAAACCCATTAGCATTGCCGATTAAGTAATTTTTCCAATATCGGACTTCAACCTGATCAGGCGACATATTCAATAGGATCATCGCATCCTTATCCAGATTGAGATTGTGATAAAACAGCGCCAATTCCAGATAAGTCTGCTCCGGAAACTCATTGCGAATCAAGCCCTTAAAAATCGAGCTATTCTCACCTGTCGGATTAGCCAGATATTGCTCAAACCTTGCAAAATGGCTCAATGGATCAAATTGTAACAGCCTGCTGATAACCTCTGTGGATAGGGCAGAAAAACCAGCTAAACGGTTAGCCACGGCTTCAAACTGTATTGCTTTAATATCGTATCTGTTATAATCCTGTGCCGATCGGGCATACTTTAATGCCTGATCCGGCTTATTCTCCTTTAATGCAATCTCCGCTAACCCGCAATACGCTGCCGACCGGTATTCCATCGATCTCGCCGCCAATCCAAATGCCTCCCTCGCCTCCCAATACTCCTCCCCACTCTTCCCGTTCTTGTCGTTCTTCACGCTCTTCTCGTTCTTCCCGATCTTCTTCACCACCCCCAGTAAATAATTTGCCTTCGGATCATAAGTATCGTAAGATAATGCCATCATCAGCAACTCCTCCGCCAGCTTTGGTTTCAGAATTCTGATGTACTCCTCGGCCAACCCTGATAAAGCAGGCAGATAATGAGGATCCTTAGCCAAACACTTGCGATAAAAATCACGGGCTTGCGAATATTCTCGCTGGCGGCTGAATTCAATTGCTTTCAAATACAATCCCTGAATGGAATTCCAGTCGAAAGGCGGCGATACCACCGGTCGATCGGAATTTCGTTCAGCCTGGCTGTTAACCGTCCAATTGAGCCCCCCACCCTTCAATGAAACCCCGGTGGGCTGATGGCCTGCGGGGGTTGGATAAATAAATAATTCGAGCGGTTTTAACTGTACCGGAACTTTTACAATTTGATCACTACCACTCTCAATAATCAAAGTATCGTTCACAAATTCAATCGCACTGAAACTGATTTCTCCTATCTTTTTAGGATCTGCTCCCGGCTGTTTGCCATCATTGATATTCAGAATTCCAACTTTGGTGATCTCGGTAACACCCCCGGTTCCGACAATCGGAAACCAGTACTCACTGAACCGCTCATTGCTGTTTCCCGCAAATCCCATATGCTTAAAAGGAGTAAATGTACTACCTGCTGCTTCCTGGTTAAAAAGCAAACCTGTCTGAATTTCAGTATATTGCATATTTCCTGGCTGGTCAGTCAGCAAATCGGTCCAAACAGCACCCTGAGGACTCAATGCCCAAATCCAAATCTTTTTACCGGGTTTTTCTGTGTAATCGTTCCAATGCCCGAATCCAAAGTTTCTTGATGCATAATAACCGGCAAAGAAATCGGTATAGGTGCCCAAAACATGGTAACTGTGATCGCTCCCGTAATTGTTTTCAGCATAATTGGAAATATTCCGGCCATCGGCCAATACTGGCCACGGCGATTCCTCACCGGCATGACCAATATAATGATCGCCCGGAAAATAGTAAGTCAAATCAGGTGCCGCATCAGCTGCTGCGGTGGCCCAGTGATATTTTGATGTAGCCAGATCCATCGGGTTGTACCAGAATAGATTAGTTTCCACCCAGGCTTTATCCTTTGGCAGCCTGATCTCTACCCTCCATTCCGATCGCGAGGTAAGATCCATGGCACCAATAAAGCAAGACACACTTCCATCCGCATTGGTGCGAGTCAAATAATCCACCGGTGAAGCAGTGGTGGGAGCATGCCCGATTGATCCGAAATTAAATTCAATACCGCCCGATGTCCAGGCCCCGCGCATCGAGATATCCCTGAATTTAACCACCTTATTGAGATAAATGAACTCCTTTCCGGTCGATTTCTCTATCCCTCCCAGAATTTTTCCGCCCATCTCAGGCGCAATCAAAACCTTGATCCAGTCATTCTCGAGTTCCACAATTTTCCAGTCCCGGTTAATCCCTTTCGTGGCATATCCGTCGAAACGAAAATATGGGTAGATTTTGCCCGTACGTGCCACCGGGTTTGGATCCCCATACGGGTAAGTCAGAAATGACCGTGGGTACTCACGTACGGTGGCGTTTTGAGCATGAAGAGGGGAGAACGGGAAGAACGTGAAGAACGTAAAGAACGTTAAGAACGTGAAGAACGGGAAGAACGTGAAGAAGGTGAAGAAGGAGAATAAGCGTGAGAACGGGAAGAAACTGGAAAACGTTGAGGACGTTGGGCAGTGGCGTTTCATAATATTGATTTTTTACTAAAATACGGATTTGAATTTCTATTTTTAGTTGATTTTTTAAAGTATTCATGACTGATTTTGAATTTAATAAAAAGGTTTTAGTCAGACTTGCTGAAGATGTAGATAATCAATCAGTTCTAGATCTTTCACCCCGATGTGTTCAAGTCGGGATGGTTACCATGTATCCCGATCGCTCGCCGGTTTTTAACAGGATACATCGTTTGCTTGATCCGGATTCCTATCACTTTATCGCATTAAGCAATTCCAGGGTGGTAGGAATGTTGGGAACACTGCACACCGATTTCTATTTTCAGGATAAGCCGGTTCAAACAGCCTATTTTATGGATTTCAAGGTTGACCCGGATTTCCGTTTGGGAATAACCGCTTTCCGGCTGGTGAAACGCTCCTTGGATCGCGAGCGCGAATCCGGTATCAGATTGGCCCTGGCTACTTTATTAAAAAATAATGAAGCTCCAATGGTATTCACAAAAGGCAGGGGTGGATTTCCTGCCTCTTTATACCTCGGCGATAATCGGATATTTAGCTATGTTCCGGTCCGTCACCTGAAAACCGACCATCGCTTTGTTATCAGGCAGGCCACTGACAGCGATATTCCTGACCTGGTTATGTTATATAATCGTTTCTACAGCACCTATCGTTTAGCTCCGCGCATAACCGAAAAAGCGTTTCGGCACTATATTACAGAAATCGCGGGATTGAGCCTCGATCGGTTCTTTGTGGCATGCGAAGGTGATAAAATTAAAGCCGTTTTAGGTGCCTGGGATGCCAGGTCAATCAAAAAATACCGGGTAACTCAATCCAATTTCAGGGTTAAACTGCTGTCCGGTCTGGTGAAATTCCTTTCCCTCTTTGGCCGTATGCCCGAGCCCGTCCAGATCAATGAACCATTAAAGCAACTCACGCTGGTTTTATATGCTCATGATGATTGTACCGATGCACTTGCCACTCTTTTCCGACATATAAATAACCTGCATTTGGGAGGGGAGTATTCCATTATTCAGGTACAGATTCACGAAGATGACAAGGCTAATGAGTCCTTGAGAGGATTGACCGGCGTTTCCCTTTACAGCGAATTGCACGTTTTTACCGATACGCTTCAGTTTGCACGGGATATACAAAATACCACGGGACCCGTGCACCTCGAATTCCCCAACTATATTTAGCGACCGGTAATTACTAACCGATTGATGGTTTCAGCAACATTTTCAGTGGGGCGTGGAGCATATACCGATATAATTTTACCGTTGCTTCCTATAAGAAAATATCGAGGAAAATCATTGAGATAGTAGCTCTCTTTCAGAACATTGGACTTTGGATCCTGAATAAGCTGAATGCTTCCGAAATTATTTTTCTTAATAATTGCGGCCCATCTATTCTTATCCTTTTCAAAATCAAGCGATATCATCAGAAATTTCACCGCCTGACCTTCAAATTCTTTGCGCAATTGCTCAAAATAAGGAATCTCCCGCAAGCTCCATTCCGACCAGGATGCCCAGAACCCGATATACAGAAGCTGTCCAAAATATTCGGAAAGATTAACCTTTTTCCCTTCAGGGGTATAAGCTGTAAAATCAGGAGCCAATTTTCCCAATCCAACCTTTTCCATATTGGAAACCGTTGTTTCAATGGCCTTGAGGTAATTCTGATTTTTGCACGATAACCTGAAATCAGTTAGAAAACTCTCCAGACGGGTGGTCCCAAAATTCGCAAGATGATCGTCTATGGCGGTAAACAACAAATAATCAATAACGGTTTGGTCAGTAAACTCCTCATGGATCACGCGGAACCGTGCCACAGATTCAGGAAAAATCAGGTTGGCCGTATTAGGATGTTCATCCAGATAAACGGCTTGCCTGTAATCCAGGTAATTCTGTAAAAAATCCTGAAAAACCGAACTGTTGAGATTAGATGAAGTGTTGAGATTCAAACGGTGGAGATAATCAAAATGATACCCGTCCGGAACAGCAGGAATGGTTCCCTTCAAAAGTTGGTACTTACCCGGATATTGAAGATGCTGATTGGCCCAGGTGAAGTCCATCTCCACGCGTGCCTGGGCAACAAATGCCGAATCAATTTCCTTATATTTGCTTTTGTACTCATCCAACAGCTTTATTCTCAACTGCCTGACCGAGTCCGAAAAACGAATGAACGCATCAGGTTCCTTCGAAAACAATTCGGATGGAGCAATAGAAGTTTGTTGCTCCAGTTTTCGTGAAAGAGTAAGGTAATAATTCATCGGCCCAAGCTCGCCACCATAGGAAATATCGTCAGGAAAAACAATAGAATTGATTGCCAGAGTCACCTCTTTTCCCGGCTCCAGGTATACATCAGCCAGCCGGTTACCAAAAAAAATCATTGCCCGCATAGACCCCGACAAAGGAATGTCCATGGTGAATTTGCCATTTTTATCGATCCTGGCACTATCCAGTACCGGACCCGCCGAGATACTCAGGTAGCCTGGCACGGCAGGTGTAAATACACCCGATATCCTGGTTTCACCCGGTTTTAATCCGGATTTCCGGCAGCCGGCAAACACTACGGCAACCAGAAGCAATAAAATGGCTATTCGTTTCATTGACAAGCTATCTTTGGGCACCTGCTTTGCTCATATAACGGGCATAATACTCGTTATACTTGGCATCAATTTCCTTAACCAAATCGTCTTCCTTACTGGTGGTTAGGTTGTCCAGCAAATTACGCAGTTCATAGCCCAGGGCTGATTGCAAATCACCATTTACCGATGGGAAAAACTTAGCCGGAAGGCTGAAAAAATAATCGACATTATCCTTGATATTATCAAAAGCGAATTTCGATACTTCACGGCCCTTTTCCTTGTTACCCACGCGATACCATAGATTGGCATTTTCGACATCCAGATAGGAGTAACCCATAACTTTCATCGGCATGCACTTTTCCAGTTTAGCCAAAACTTCAGCAGCTTTTTCCGTTTTTCCTTCAGCGATGAGCGTGGCAGCCAAACGGTTAAAGTTGTTTTTCATGTTTTGCATCATCCGCCGGCAGGTTTCATCCTGATATACTTTAGGATTCTCCAGATTGGTGTACTTGAATTTGTTCATCAGGTTCTCATACATGATATCCGTGTTGAGCATTCCCGACATAGCAGTTTGGGACTCACCCTTGATAGGAATCAAACGATAGCTGAGACCCTGGAGTTCCAGGTAACTATCGAGCTTAACAGAACCCGACTGACGGGGCGTTGTGTAATACATCGGGCGCTCCCAGTTGTTATGCGCAAGAATATCGAGGATAACCAATTCATCTTTATAAATCTGATCCTGGCCCATGTTCCAAACAATTGCCGAGTCGATTTTTGCTGCACGGCTGCTGGCTACCGTACCCGTTTGAAGTACCTTTTCCTTGTTAACTGGCAGTTTGAATATGGCGCCTGGAATAACGCTGAACTGCCGGCCAGTGGTGGATGACCGTAAAGCGCGGGGATCCTCACTAGTCGCATATTCAACCAGATCTTTCAAATTATAGGGCTCAGTAATCTCCTTTAAAATCGGAACATATCCCCGTTTGCCCTGTCGATATTGTTCAAAAGTCATCGAGATCGGTAAGGCTTTTGAATCATAATAAGTTCGTTTGAGCTGATCGATATACCAATCCTGCGGAAGGAAAGGCATGCAGCAAACGCGTACATCGGTTCTAACACCCTCAACCTCCTGAATATACCAGAGTGGGAAGGTGTCATTATCCCCGTTCGTAAAAATCAAAGCATTTTTATCGAGTCCGATCAGATAATTATAGGCAAAATCATGAGCCGTTCGCCTGCCTGAGCGGTCATGATCATCCCAGTTCTGCGAAGCCATTAAAACCGGAACCGCTAAAAGGCCTGCGCCGGTAACCACCATTGCCGCCATTTTGGGATCAAGCTTTTTCTTAAGCAAATCCCACAAATAAAGGATTCCAATGCCGATAAAAATCGCGAATGCATAAAAAGACCCGACATAAACATAATCCCGCTCCCTCGGGGTCACCGGAACTTCATTCAAATAAACAATGATCGCCGCCCCTGTCATCACAAACAGGAGTGTCACGATCCAGAAATCTTTGCGGTGCTTCTGATAATAGAACCAGGCACCAAGCAATCCAAGTATCAGTGGCAACGCAAAATACTTGTTCCGACCTTTGTTTTCAGTAATCGATTTTGGCAGATCATCCTGAGGTCCGAGGCGCATGGCATCAATAAACTTTATTCCGGTTATCCAATTGCCACTTTTTATATCACCATAGCCCTGTTCATCACTCTGCCGGCCCGAGAAGTTCCACATAAAATATCGGAAATACATGTGACCCAGCTGATAACGGAAGAAAAAACGAACATTCTCAACAAATGTCGGCACCATTCTCACTTCATCCTTACCATCCTGGCCTTGCACCGTTAAGGCACGTCCCTTTATTCTGCCCCAAACTTTGTATGCCTGTTCATATTTTGGATCCTGGGTATTGTACATTCTGGGGAAAAAGGTAGTAAACCGGCTATCGTAAACATATTCAGTACGAGTATCGGAAACCAGATATTTACCATCTTTTTTGTAATAAAAATTCTTGCCATCCTTGTAATCAACCACCGGTGCGTTGTAATACTCACCGTAAAACAAGGGCCGCTGCCCATAAACCTCGCGGTTAACATAAGAGAGTAAGCTCAGCGTATTATCAGGATTATTTTCATCTAACGGCGGGTTGGCGGCAGAGCGGATCGGGAGAATCATAATGGAGGAGTATCCGATCATAATAAAAGTAAGCATCAGGAATACGGTATTCAGCAATACTTTCCCCTTTCGCGAGCTCCACCAGATACCATAAAACAGGCCTCCGCCAAGCAGCAAAACAAAAATCAGCACACCAAAATTAAATGGTAAGCCTGCAACATTGATAAAGAATAACTCAAACCAGCTGGCCACTTTCAGGGTAAACTGGATAACCACCAACATCAGAACGGCGAGCAAAGCAAAAGAACCGATAATGGCTGCAATCACACCGTTACGGGTAACCGGATATTTTTTAAAGTAATATACCAGAACAATGGCAGGAATGGCCAATAAGTTAAGGATATGAACACCAATGGATATCCCCATCAGATAGGCGATCAAAACCAGCCAACGATCACTGCGCGGTTCATCAGCCACACTCTCCCATTTTAGAATGGCCCAGAAAACTGCAGCCGTAAACAACGATGACATCGCGTAAACTTCAGCCTCAACGGCACTGAACCAGAATGAATCAGAAAAAGTATAAGCGAAAGCACCAACCAAACCGGCACCCATGATGGCGTAGAGGTCTCCTGTTCCGGGTTCATTGTTTTTGCTAATGATTTTCCGTGCCAGGTGAGTGATCGACCAAAACAGGAAAAGAATGGTAAAACCCGATGCCAAAGCCGACATCACGTTCATGCTTTTTGCTATTGCCATCACATTCCCAAATGCAAAAAGGGAAAAGAATTTGCTCAGCAGCATCCAGAAAGAAGCTCCCGGGGGATGGCCGATTTCCATGTTTTTGGCAGTGGCAATAAACTCCCCGCAATCCCAGAATGACGCAGTTGGTTCAATTGTTAGCAGGTAAACCACTGAGGCAATTGCAAATACAATCCATCCAGTGATGATATTAAGCCGGTTGAAATTCATAGCTTGTCTTTTAATGTTTCAGTTTTTGTGTTGAGGGGCGAAAGTTAAAAAAGATTTCCCTCATCTGCGTCCTGTACAGCCTCATAAACACTATCTATTAACAGTTCTTTCGAAAAAGAGGCTTTCACAGCCAGCTCATCGCATCGCTCATTCTCCGGATGATTGGCGTGGCCCTTGATCCAGATGAAGGATACCTGGTGTTTCCGATAGGTTTCCAGAAACCGAATCCACAGATCAGGGTTTTTTTTGTTTTTAAACCCCTTCTTTTCCCATGATTTCAGCCATCCTTTTTCCACTGAATCTGCAACATATTTCGAGTCAGTATAGATAGTTACGTGGCTTCCGGGAATTTTCAGCGCCTCAAGGGCAACAATTACCGCCAGCAGTTCCATCCGGTTATTGGTGGTCATCCGGTAGCCGGCCGATAATTCCTTCCGCTGCCCCGGTGCCTGTAAAACAGCGCCGTACCCTCCCGGGCCGGGATTGCCACGTGCGGCGCCATCGGTATGTATGGTTATTTGCATCGGGGCAAAGATAGAACGAAAAGAAGATGAAACGAAGATCATGTAGGGGCAGAAAATCTTCTGCCCCCCGGTTTGTACGGAGGATTCCATTTTTTACGATCTTTGGGCAAAGTAATTTCAGATCAAATGAAAAGTTTATTCAATTTCCCAGGTTTTCGCTGGCTCTTTACAGCCGCAATGATATTAGTATGTGGTTCACTTTTGATCACCCAGGCGCAGGATAGGCTGAAAGATATGCCCGGTTATGCGCGATATCAGAAAATGTCGCCGCTGGTGCGAAATACCGTTAAGCAAGCTGCATTGCGCGTTACCTGGAAAGATGATAGCAAAACCTTTGAGTATGATTGGGATGGGAAAAAATATAGTTACGATGTGAAAAAACTTAAAGCCAATGAAACCAGTGTTATGCCAGCCGAATCCGGTCAGGCCGGTCCCGGTGGCCCCGGTGGCCGTATGGGTGCAGGCGGAAGGCAGGGCGGACAGCGATTCAGCGGCGAACGGGTACAGCGCGGCCGTCAGTATACCGCAGCCACATCGCCCGATGGGAAGCTGAAAGCAATTTACAAAAACCGCAACCTTTTTATCGGTAATGCCGACGGATCAGCCCAAACAGCCATTACAACCGATGGTAACGATAAAAACAGAATCAAATACGCTACTGCAAGTTGGGTGTACGGCGAGGAACTCGGACAAACCAGCGCCATGTGGTGGTCGCCAGATGGGAAAAAACTGGCGTTTTACCGTTTCGATGAAAGCAAAGTGCTCGACTTTTACTTGCAATACAACCAATTACTGATACAAGACTCGGTTGAGGTTGAACCTTATACCAAAGTTGGCGCCAATAACCCGATTGTCGATATCCTGGTTTATGATCTGCAAACCAAAGCAATCACCAAACTGGATGTCAGAGATAGCAAACCGTTCGATAACAAGGTGGTAGGCCACTATATATATGGTGTGGAGTGGACCCCCGACGGTACCGGTTTATTATTCCACCGGACCAATCGTAAACAAGATATCATGGAGCTGGCCGCCGCAAATCCCGAAACCGGTAAATGCCGCGTGGTAGTTCATGAAGAGTGGCTCCCGAGCTTTACTGATAACACCCCGTTTATGCAGTATCTTAAAGATAACAACCGCTTTATCTGGATATCTGAAAAAACTGGGTTTAAAAACTTTTACCTGTATAACCTTAGCGGACAATTGCTTACTACACTCACTAACCACCCTTTTGAAGTGGCCAGCGTGGTTAAGGTGGATGAAGAAGGCGGGTTCCTTTATTACATGGCCCGCGATGGGGAAAATCACATGAAACTCCAGCTCCATAAAGTGGGATTGGACGGAAAAGGTGATGTGCGGCTTACTGATCCCGCATTTATGCACACTGTAACCATATCGCCGAACAACAAGTATTTTATCGATGTGATTCAAACACATGATATTCCCCCATCCACCCGATTGATGGATATGAAAGGAAAGGTACTGGCAGAGCTTGCCAAAAGCGATATGACCAAATTCGATGAGCTGGGCCAGAAAAAGGTTGAAATGATTACTTTCACCGCAGCCGATGGAAAAACACAACTACATGGATTACTGCAGTTTCCATCGGATTTTGATCCATCCAAAAAATATCCGGTACTCGTTAGCGTTTATGGCGGCCCAGCAACAAACGCGGCAACCGAGCGATTTGCAACACCATCTGCCACTACTGAATATGGATTTATCCTGGCTTCGTTTGATTCCCGCAGCGCTGCAGGTCGCGGAAAAAGATTTCTCGATCCAATATATGGACACCTGGGCATAGTAGAAATGGATGATCAGGCCGAAGGAGTTAAGTCGCTGTTTAGCAGGCCTTACATTAATAAAGAGAAGATTGGGATTTATGGAACCTCTTATGGTGGCACCTCCTCCGCTACCTGCCTCCTGCGCTTTCCTGATGTTTTTCATGCTGCTTGCGCAAATTCAGCCGTAACCGATTGGCGGAATTACGATAATGTGTACACCGAACGGTTTATGGGGTTGCTTGAGGATAATCTGGCCGGTTATGAGGCTTCGAGCGTAATGGGTTATGCACCAAATCTCAAAGGGCACCTCATGATTTATTATGGCACTTCCGATAATAATGTTCACCCTTCCAATTCCCTTCAGCTGATCACCGCCCTGCAAAAAGCCCGCAAAAGCTTTGAGGTACAGGTAGGGCCCGATCGCGGACATACTGCAGTGGATAACGAACGGATGATGGAGTTCTTTATTGAGAATCTGGTGTTGAGATAGGAGGTTGAGGGGTTGAGAGGTTGAGGGGTTGATGGGTTGAAGGGTTGAAAGGTTGATGGGTTGAAGGGTTGAAGGGTTGAGGGGTTGAGGAGAATAGAACGCTGATGACGTTGATTTTTATGATTAAATATGATTTAAAATCTGATAATATCTTAAAAATTCGCGTAAATCCGCGTTCACGCAGTGATCCGCGCAAATCCGCGTGCCATTCTTCATCCCCTGCTCATTCATCCGTTTCACGTTTCACGCTTCACGAATCACGATTCCCCCCCGTTACGTGCTCATGCCTGAGTAGCCAACACCATTAACTTTTTCAATTTTTATCCAATGAGTCACCAAATTTCCCGAATTAATATCATTCCCCTCCGAATAAAACTCAAGAAGCCTTTCAGAATCTCGCTGGGAACGGTGTATTATGCTGAAAACGTAGTGGTTAAAATTGAAACATTATCGGGCTTCACCGGCTTTGGTGAGTGCTGCCCTTTCCGTACCATTAATGGCGAAAGCCTGGAAAGCGCATTGATCGTGGGCAAATATCTGGAGGAGTGTCTCACCGGTCAGTATCCGCTTGATATCGAGGGATGTACCAACCGGATGGATGCTGCCATTTACGGCAACAGCTCAATCAAAAGTGCTTTCGATATTGCGTTGCATGATATTGCCGCTCAGCTGGCCGGGCAACCTCTATATACTTATTTAGGTGGAAAAGCTAACCGGCTCCTGGTAACCGATTATACCGTGAGTTTGGGTGATCCTTCAGATATGGTGAAAGATGCGGTTGATATCATAGAGAAAGGATTCCCTGCTATAAAAATCAAGGTTGGCGGAACAATGGCTGATGACCTGAACCGGATACGCCTGATCAGAAAGGCAATACGGTCAGATATTCCACTTCGGCTGGATGCCAATCAGGGTTGGAGCGTTGAAACCGCTATCGGGATTTTATCGGAACTGGATGGGATGAATATTCAGTTTTGCGAGGAACCGATAGCCCGCTGGGACTTTATGAATCTGAGTAAAGTAAGGAAAGCCAGCAAAGTACCCATCATGGCGGATGAATGCTGCTGCGACCACCACGATCTCGAACGGCTGATCGGGTTAGATGCCTGTGATTATGTGAATATCAAGCTGGGGAAATCCGGCGGTTTGTACAAAGCACGGAAAATGATAAAACTGGCAGAAAATTCGGGAATGAAGGTACAGGTTGGTGGATTTATTGAATCCAGGCTCGGATTCACGGCATCAGCACATCTGGCTCTTTCGTCGGATTGCGTTGCCTGGTGCGATTTCGATACCCCCATGATGCTGGAGAATGACCCAATTACTGGCGGAATCATCTATGGCAATGGAGGTTCCGTAGTTGTGCCTGAAAGTGTTGGCCTGGGTGCCAGTTTAACCGATCTTTAATGAAGTCATAGTTAGCGAACCCATCACCGGTTTGTCGTTAAACAAGGCAACCTCCTCACCCTTTTCCTGCAAGGCAAGCGTGTAGAGCAAAGGTAGAAAATGATCGGGCGTGGGGATGGCCAATTGGAACGCCCTGCCCTGCATCTTATAATTGATCAGCGATTTATGATCTCCAGAGGTAATAAACTCCTTCATCTTGTCATTGGCTTCGATGGCCCAGTCAAATCCAAAAACCGGTTCATGGAATTTATCCCAGGAAACCATTCTGAGGTTGTGCACCATATTTCCGCTTCCGATAATAAGTATGCCCTTTGTCCTCAACACAGCCAGTTCTTTGGCCAGATCATAATGATAATGAGGATTCTGCATATAATCCAGGCTCAATTGGACCACCGGCACATCGGCTTTTGGATATAAATGGCAGATTACGCTCCAGGACCCATGATCGAGGCCCCAGGTTTCATCGAGCCCTGCACTCGTTTTAGTGACCAGGCTTTTAACCTCATTGGCTAATTCGGGACTACCCGGCGCAGGATACTGAAAATCGGAAAGCTCCTTTGGAAACCCGCCAAAATCGTGAAACGTCCTGGGCTTTGCCATGGCAGTCAATAAGGTACCTCGGGTTTCCCAATGTGCTGAAATGCACAATATTGCACGAGGTCTTGGTATCGATTTGCCGATTTCTTTCCACCCTCTCGAAAACTCATTATCCTCAATGGCATTCATCGGACTGCCATGCCCAAGAAAAAGTACGGGCATTTTATTGGTCGTAGTCATCGATTAATCATAAAATTCATATTCAAAACGCTTGCTGAACTTCAGCTGGTCCTCAGATACAATCAGGCTGTTTGCGTCATATTCCGATGTGATCCTGTTATCCATAACATCCCCGCTGAACTCTTCCTCAACAATGGGATTTCCTAACTCATCATACTCATAAACAAAAGTATACTTGCCCGAGAACGATTGGCGTACCACCTGATCCTGATCGTTGTATTCAATTTTTAGAAAATCCGAAAGATCCCCACGACGGTTTCTGCTCACCCGAAGTAACAGCGATCCGGTATCGGAATACTTGAATTCAGTTTCGAGTATCAGTTTCCGCCGATCGTCCAAATGCCTGAGAACGGATATTTCACCATCGCTATTGTATTCTGATTCAAATGCTTCCGTGAGCTTATCATTAAAGTCATATAGTTCGCGCAGAATCGCTTTACCCTCAGCATTAAACCGGATAAACTCGCGTGATTCCAATTCATCATCCTCATTCCGTTCAATACGGTTTTCCGTTCGATTCTCCGCATCCCGCTCAATGAGCTGAACGGACACAGTGCCGTCAGTAAACTCGATATTCACCTTTTCAACCTTGCCTTCCTGATTTCGGATATAAACTTTGCGCTCAGCTATATCGTTCTCATCCAGATAGGTAGTGACTTCAATCACCTGATTGGCTTCATTGAATTTTGTTTCCACTTTAGATTCAAATTCGCCGGCTCCGCGATATTCATGAACGGCAATCTCATTACCATTCCGGTCATAAAATACTTCGCGGCTGATATAGGATTCGGAATCTTCGTCTTTTGGGGTTGTGGTAACCCGGAGGGATTTTACAAGGCTCATGGTGTTAATGTGCTAATTTGGTAATATGCTAATGTGCTAATGTGCTAATGTGCTAATGTGCTAATGTGCTAATGTGCCAATAAGATAATGTGCCAATGTGCTAATGTGCTAATGTGCCAATTATTAGGAAGTGTGGGTTTTGGGTTTTGGGTTTTGTTTTTTGTTTTTTGTTTTTTGATCATTTGGCGTGTGCCCAGGAACATGCCGTATCCAATGAGGCATCCGAGGGTGGCGCCGCAAAGTACATCGCCGGGGTAATGGACACCGAGATAGATGCGGCTGTAGGAAACAACAATGGCCCAGGCAAATACCGTTATGGTGAACCATTTGCGATGGATGAGGAGGGCGGAGATCATGGCAAGGGTAAAGGAATTGGTGGCGTGGGTGGAAACAAAGCCGAACTGGCCGCCACAATGGTTTGCAGCGAGGCGCACCTGGTTAGCAAGCGAGGGCTCGTGGCAAGGGCGGAGCCTCATGAATACATTCTTAAACAAATGAACCGATGATTGTTCGCTGATCAGATAAGCCAAAAGAATACCGGCAAGCATGATCAGAAAACCATTGCGATTCAGTTTCCAGGGTTTAGGCCAGATCATGAAAAGAAGGCCTGCCACAAAGAGCACCCAGGGAACCGGGCCACTGAGAAATCGCATAATCGGGTCAAATCCCGGTGATGCGAAATGGTTGATAGCCAGAAAAAGCTTTTTATCCAGGTTGATCAGATGCTCAAGCATAATTTAATCACTTTGAAGAACCTGCCAAACCATGTCCTTCAGTTTGTCGAGATTGCTGTGCGTGAGCGATGAAAAGAATACATAAGGAACATCCGGGAGATCTTTCCGGATTTCCGCCATGAGTTCCTTATCCAGAAGATCCGATTTCGATATACCCAAAATACGCTTTTTATCGAGTAATTCCGGGTTAAACTGCTCGAGTTCGTTGATCAGAATATCATATTCCTTCCGTATGTCCTTACTATCGGCCGGGACAATAAAAAGCAATACCGGATTGCGTTCGATGTGTCTTAAAAATCTAAGACCCAAACCTTTACCTTCATGGGCTCCTTCAATAATACCGGGAATATCAGCCATTACAAAAGAGAGATTATCGCGATATTCCACAATTCCCAAATTTGGGGTCAACGTGGTAAAGGCGTATTCTCCGATTTTTGGCTTGGCGGCGGATACCACCGAAAGGAGGGTTGATTTGCCGGCATTGGGAAAACCAACCAGTCCTACATCTGCTAATATTTTAAGTTCCAGTATAATGGACACCTCAATACGGGGTTCACCAGGCTGAGCATACCGGGGAGTTTGATTGGTAGCTGATTTAAAATTAACATTTCCTAAGCCTCCGCGGCCTCCCTTCACCAGAATCTTTTGCTCGCCGGGTTCAGTGATCTCCATCAGGAATTCACCGGTTTCTGCGTCCCGTGCAATAGTGCCAAGCGGTACATCAACGTATACATCATCGCCCTCTGCACCGGTGCTTTGATCCTTGCTGCCATCAACGCCATCCTTGGCAAACACATGCCGGTTGTATTTCAAATGGAGCAATGTCCACAGCTGCTTGTTTGCCCGGAGAATCACATGACCTCCACGGCCCCCGTCACCACCATCGGGACCAGCCTTGTCGTTGTATTTTATCCGTTTTAGGTGTGCGGATCCAGCTCCGCCTTTACCGGAACGGGTAAAGATTTTTACGTAATCGATGAAGGAGACGGTTGTCATGTTTGCTAAAAGTAATGTTGATTAAAGCTGGTCGACCTCGGTAATCAGCCTTTCGGCAATTTCCTGAATGGTACCAACTCCTGCAATAGGGTGATATTTATCGAGTTGCTTATAATAATCGATTAAAGGCTGAGTTTTTGCCTCATATACGCTGATTCGGTTTTCGATCGTAGCGATATCAGCATCATCCGTCCGACCTGAAGATTCACCCCTGATCAATAGGCGCTTAACCAGCTCATCATGAGGAACTTCTAACGAGAGCAGAGCAGTAATACCTTCCTTGCACGAAGTCAGCATCTGATCCAATGCTTTTGCCTGTTCCACCGTACGTGGAAAACCGTCATAAATAACCCCGGGAACCGTACAAATCCGCTGAAGCAGTATTTGTATCATTCCAATAACTGTTTCATCCGGAACCAGCTCGCCGGCATCAATAAAACGTTTGGCTTCCATCCCCAATTCCGTTTTTGCTGCAATTTCTGCCCGCAGAAGGTCTCCCGTTGACAGATGCATAAACTTAAAATGCTCAACCAGAGCAAGTGCCTGAGTGCCTTTTCCCGCACCCGGAGGACCAAAAAGAATAAGATGAATCATAATTTATATTGTAGGGACGCGTCATTGCGTCCATTTAATTTCGTTCCTGATTTTGTCCACTCATCTCACCAATTTCCATCACAAGGTGTAAATGTCCTTGCTGTTTCTTCCATAGCCATTGTAATCAAGGCCATAGCCAACAACAAAATTATTTGGAATCTCGATGCCGATATAATCAATGTTAAAGCTTGCCTTAAAAGCATCCGGTTTATATAACAAAGCAGCGATCCTGACCGATGCTGGCTGCATAGCACCCAGATGATCAAGCAGCTTATTAACGGTTAATCCTGAATCAATTATATCCTCCAAAATTATAATGTGCTGTCCGGTAATGGTTTCCTGCAGACCGATAAGCTGATCCACTTTGCCCGATGAACCGGTACCCATATAGGATGCCATCTTTACGAATGATATCCGGCTGGGCATTTTTATCTGTTTAAAAAGATCGGCGGCAAAAATAAATGATCCGTTCAAAACAGCCAGAAACAGCGGTGATTTCCCATACATATCCCGATCCAGATCCGCAGCCATTCTGGCAATTGTTTCTTGTATCTTTAAATGCGATATGAAGTGAATAAAGGTTTTGTCGAGAACTTTCAGAGTATCCATATAGTCAAAATAGGCTGTTTTTTTTACCTTGCGAAGGTAATCAATAATCCTGAATGAATGAATCCACTAGTCAGTATCATCATGGGCAGCACCTCCGATTTACCGATCATGGAAGAGGCTGCAAAGTTGTTCGATGAGTTTGAAATTCCTTTTGAAATTCACGCTTTATCTGCTCACCGCACTCCCGATTTGGTTGCAGATTTTGCCAAAGGCGCCTTTAACAGGGGCGTTCGCGTAATCATTGCCGGAGCCGGTGGCGCTGCACACTTGCCGGGTGTAGTGGCAGCAATGACGATTTGCCCCGTAATTGGCGTGCCCATTAAATCATCTAATTCTGTTGATGGCTGGGATTCTATTCTCTCTATCCTTCAGATGCCTTCCGGAATCCCGGTGGCAACAGTGGCCCTGAATGGAGCACGAAACGCAGGAATCCTTGCAGTTCAAATACTTGCAACCGGAGACGCTACTTTGCAAAACAAATTGGTAGGCTTTAAAAACGATTTGGCAAAAAAGGTGGTTAAAGCAAATTCAACACTCAAGGAAGTTTCTTTTAAGTTTAAAACAAATTAATTCTGGGTTTTTTTCCATTTCGATGGATCGGGCGCATCTATATCTGGTAAAGCAGAATGATGCGCCCGATTTATTTTCTCGCCTTCTTTGTAATTATAGCTCCGGCTCAAATATTGGCCCAGGATCCGATGGCCATGTCTATGCGAACAACTACCTGGCCGGAAACACCTGCCTCTGGTGAAGGTTTGATCTGGTCGGTTTTCTCCAGACAGTATTTCGCGGTATCAAACTGGAACACTGCCGGGTTGTCCATGGAATACCAATCTGGACCGGGACAATCCACTGCACTGATTTGCCGCGACGGGATCCCGGGCTTCTCCTGGTACCATCTGTATGTTTCTCATAACAGGCAGTTTAAAAAAATGAGTACCATGCTTCAATTAAGGTTTTCCTTGATCGGGTTGAAAAATAAGCCTCCGGTATTCAGGCTTGGTGGTAACCTCCAAACTATCTGGTCGATTACTGAAACACTTCTGCTAAACCTGACTATTTATGATTTTACCGGTTGGATCATGCCTGCTCCGGCATTTGCCCGCGGCGATCCGGCCATGCAGTTTCTGCTGTTTAATGAACCCGGACGGCTGATCGCACTGGCCGCCGGGTTTCAAATCAGCAGGTCGCAATTTGGACCGGTTACAGCCGGTGTCCGGATGAACATAAATGATACGGTTAAAATAACCGGACTGATCAATGCCTTGCCTCTGGGAATTTCCATCGGAGTGAATTGGAATTTAAAAGGTTACTCATTTAGTGGTTGGATGGAGCAGCAGAATGGCAGGGGAATCACTCCCATGATGAAAATCAGCAATAAGCTCCGGAAGAGCTGATCTGTGGATTAGCAAATAATTAAAAATCAAATTATTGATCAAAATTTAAGAACCGGAGACCATGAAGCAGCTCATCGTTTTTGCATTAATATTATTCTGCTCACTGATGGCACCTGCTCAGGTGGTTAATGTTGCCGATCCCGATTCAGTTCTGGCAGAGTGGCTTGAATCAGGCGAGTGGGAAGGCGTGAGCCTGCATCCGGATATTGCGATGGAATGGATGCTGGAAATGGATAGTTCATTTGCCATGCCACCTGATAGCAAGCCGGGCAGCATGCACCTGTTCACAGTGAACTTGCCGGTTGATGCTATGCCATTTGACTGGACCTCCGATTCCGGCGATTTGGTTGCACCGGTATCGTTGAGGTACAGGATAAAAATCACGGAACCCCGACGTTGGGAATTCCGTTTGCAAACCAATCAGAATGCCGGGGACACCTGCTTTGTTCTACCTGATAGTGGTGTGCCGCAGCATTTGAGTACCGGGTTCCTCATCAAACCAGGGCAGGTATTCCGGGAGATTGTTGTGGGAGATTATCAGGTTAACTCAGGTTTTGGTGCGGTGGCCGGTTCCAGCCCTGTATTTTCGGTTTCACTGGGGAATCCGGGATCGCTGCACCGGCCGGGCCGAGGTATCCGGCTACATTCTGGTACCGATGTGGGCCGGTTTTTCAGAGGACTTGCCGGGAGCATGGATTTTGGCAATTCAGAGTTAGTATTTTATGGTTCGGGCAAAGCCAGCCTCAACGAAGAGGTTGCCGGCATGAGTTGGAAAACCAGTTTTACCAGTACTGAATTCGGATTTACAGGAATTAAAGTGACCAACCAGTTTCCGCCGAAAATCAAAGAGGGCTGGACCGCCGCCTGGCAGCCCGATTCGGGACGATACAGCCGTATCGGCACCTGGGCACAAACACGCGTTCCGTTCGGTATTGTTTTTGGTGAAGTCGGTTGGAGTCCCGACGGCGGGTTCGGATGGATCTCCGGAATCCGATGGTTTGAAGCACATGGCTTCTCGGCAGTCGTGCGCTACACCGGATGCACCCCCGGTTATCCGGTGGCTTATACCCTCTTTCAGTCGGGTACCAGCCTCACCAAAGAGGGCCAAAAAGTAATCGCATCCTTCCGTTATGCTCCGGCCCGCCAATTGGAATGGCTCGGTTCTATGGAAATGGGCCTGTCGGACTGGCCCGGATCTAACTCCCATTTCAATAACACCTCAACCAGGCTATCGCAACAATTCAAATACTTATCAAAAAAAATCTGGACCCTTGCGGGCTCCTTTCAGCTCGATTTTATGGAATCAGATGCTGCAATACCGCAAAAACTTACCTGGAAATTAGCATTTGATTCCGATCCAAAGCAATCAGGATCATTGCGCCTACGAGCGGGGTTCCGACAGCAATTACAGGGGTTTGGAGGGACCCGCACTAAGGGCAGCACGGC
>CAIXKO010000538.1 GCA_903919925.1 uncultured Bacteroidota bacterium
CTGTTTGCGGTGGAAAATGATATCGCAAGCCATTTTTCATCCGGCGATAAGGTAACCTCATTGCCACCGGTCAGCGAAGTGATCTTTTCTCTGACACCTCCGTCAATTGGCATACGATAAAAATGATGCTCGCCCGGATGTACCTCATTAGAGGTGAAATACCACCATTTTTTATCCTTGGATATTTCGGGATTGTATACCTCAAATTTCCCTGAAGTAATCGCCCGCTTTTCTCCACTTTCCAGATTTACGTAATACAGATGGGAATAACCGGATTCTTCCGACTGGAACCATAATCTTTTGCCGTCAGGCATCCATCCGGTGCCCCCGCCGTATCCGATTCCGGTACCCGATATCCAGGCTTCGTCACGCTGCCTGTCGAGCAACCTGACAGAACCATCGGAAAGTTTTAATTCCAGTAACCACCTGTCTTTGTTATCATCCGATTGTACTTCAATAACGCCGAACCTTCCATCAGGATTCCACTCGGGTCCCGTGATCCTTACCGGTCGAACTTCCGGGGACCGGTCCTTATATTTTTCGGGGTATTCTTTTACATAATCAGGAAGATCCGTTATTCCAGGAATCTGATCGATTTTGAGATCATAAATGGAATCATTTCCGATGTTCAAAATTCCTAAAGTCATTTTTCCTCCCGATTCCCCAACTTTTGAACGGGTATTCATCGTTTCCGTATATCCCGATCGGGTAACATAAGCAGTCATGATGGTAGATTTAGCGCTTTCGCCCGGCCACGATTTGGTAAAAGTCACATATTTTTCATCCGGCGACAGAGCTAAACCGTAAACAGAATATCCCTCGGTGTAAACAGGTTCCGGTCCGCCCGCCTTTCCACCACCTTGTGGCCTCATTCCCATTCCACCACCAAACATCCCGCCTCTTCGGCCACCTCTTCCTGAAGCGTTAACTTTTGGGAACAAACGTATCTGGTCCTGCATCAGCCACTTATCCATAGCATTAAGATTCTCCTTCTGTGCCGCAGGTCGTTCCGGAGTTTTTGGCTTCTCAGCCATGAAATTGGTCAGCTGCCTGAACTGCCCATTCCCCGGATCAAGCAAATACAAATTGCTGTTTATGTTTAAAACCAACTTTTTTCCCGAATGGGTAAAGAATATTTCCGATACTGGCATGCTCGTGCTAAAAACTAAAACGGTATCCTTCTTCTTGCAATTTACCAGGTAAATGTCTCCGTCCTTGGTGATAAGCTCCAGGCTCTTGTCCTGGTTAAACTCCTTATTAACCGGACGGATCTTTTGCATTTCCTCGCGTGATACCTTCTCTGGTACCGGGTTTTCAGGATTGATCCGGTAACCTGATTCGGAAGTTTTTTTATCAGGGTTCCATTGAAAATAAACGAATTTACTATCCGGCGACCACTGAAATCCCGATGGAGATTGCCCTTCGTAATTCAATGCCATGAATTCCTTAATGGTAAGTGTGGACCGATTACCCGTCTGTGAATAACCCGATACACTTAAGCCATTGATTATTAAAAGACTAACAATAATAGCGGTTTTCATAATCTTTGAAAGTTGTTAAGTGTGCAAAGTACAAAAACACTTTTCAAAATGGTGTGTTGTTTGATCTATTGCATAATTTAAGGCCCTGATTGATTTTTTACGAAACAAAAGTGTAGATTTAACACTTAAAAAGGATGATATGAACCCTTACTACCCTCTTGAGGATCGGCAATTGTTGGCAGTGGATTGCGTTATTTTCGGATTCGACAATCAGGAGCTAAAACTTTTGCTGATCAAGCGCAACATGGAACCTGGCAAGGGGATGTGGTCGCTCATGGGAGGTTTTCCAAAACACGACGAAGGTATTGATCAGGCAGCTGAAAGAGTGCTCAAGCAGTTAACCGGTCTTCAAAATGTTTATCTCGAACAGCTCTTCGCCTATGGTGAAGTTGATCGTGATCCGGGTGAACGCGTGGTTTCAGTGGCTTACTGCTCGCTCATCAAAATAGAGGATTATGACAAAGATCTGGTCAAAGAACATAATGCACACTGGCGGCCTATTGGTGATATTCCGGATTTGGTTTTTGATCATCGGATCATGGTTGAAAAAGCGCTGAAACGAATTCGCAGACGTGCCCGGATCCAGCCAATCGGATTTGAACTGCTGCCTGAAAAGTTTACAATGCCCCAATTACAAAGCCTTTATGAAGCGATATACCAGAAAGAACTTGATAAGCGAAACTTTTGTAAAAAGATCTTGTCTATGAAGTTGCTGGATAAATTGGATGAAAAAGATAAATCATCTTCCAAAAAAGGTGCGTTTCTTTATCAATTCAATCCTGAAAAATATCAGGAACTTTTATCCAAGGGTTTCTATTTTTCTGTTGAAGTATAAAATGCTTATTAGCAATTAACTATTATGAAAATCGACGCGTTAAAACAGGCGGTATTCGAGGCCAATTTAGCTTTGGTTCTGGAAGGGCTCGTTAAAATGACATGGGGAAATGCCTCCGGTATTGATCGTGAAAACGGGCTGGTGGTGATAAAACCCAGCGGTGTTTCCTATCAGGATATGATGCCTGACGATATGGTGGTAATGGATCTCGATGGTAACCTCATCGATGGCAAGCTCAACCCATCATCCGATACGCCTACCCATCTTCTTCTGTACCGATCGTTTCCTAATATTAATGGTATTGTACATACTCACTCTGAATGGGCAACTTCGTGGGCACAGGCCTGCCGGAGTATTCCTTGCCTGGGTACTACCCATGCCGATCATTTTCATGGTTCGGTTCCGTGTACCCGGTTGTTAACTCCTGAAGAAATTAAGGGTCAATATGAACACTCGACCGGTGCTGTAATTGTGGAAACATTTTCAGGGATCAATCCAATGGAGGTTCCGGGAGTGCTTGTGGCGGAACACGGTCCGTTTTCATGGGGTAATACCCCCGCCGATGCAGTAAAGAATGCAGTAATCCTGGAAGAAATTGCCAAAATGGCCTTCCGCACCGTTTTGCTGGGCCGTAATACCCCTGTTCAGCCAGCTATCCTCGAAAAACATTATTCCAGAAAGCACGGTCCCGATGCCTATTACGGTCAGTAAAAAGCATTGTAACCCCCATGGATTAGCCTCTCTGTTTATTGCCTTGATGAAAAACTCAAACTCATCCATATAAGAAATATCTTTATTATGAAGTACTTAAAGTTGTTGCAGATTTTACCGATCGCCCTGATCGTGTTCACCGGATGCAGCGAAACCAAAAAAGGACCAGCTGATTATGCGATTCAACCGGTAGCGTTCAACAAGGTTAAGCTCGAAGATTCATTTTGGGCCCCCAGAGTAAAACTTAATGCTGAGCTTACTATTCCTTATGCTTTTAAGCAGAGTGAAGAAACCGGAAGGATTAAGAATTTCGATATCGCCGCCGGTGTTATAAAAGGCTCATTTTGCAGTATTTATCCGTTCGATGATTCCGATGTATACAAAATTATAGAAGGCGCATCCTACTCTCTTCAAACCGTTCCGGAC
>CAIXKO010000539.1 GCA_903919925.1 uncultured Bacteroidota bacterium
ACCTAACCGGACTTGCACGAGGTGAAGTGATCTATTACCGGTGCTTTGCCACCAATGAAACCGGGACGGCCCTTTCGCCGGAGTCAAGTTTTTCTAATATTCCCACCTTCACTGGCACTGGCAATTGGGAAACTGCCGCCCGCTGGAATGTGCAGGAGGTGCCCGGTCTAAATGGTGATCCTACCTTTGGCAGCGCTTCTGATTGCCCGGTTATAGAAGGGACCTGTACTTTATCCATGAGTAACAAATGCACTAATCTGACCATAAATTCTGGAAATGTTTTGAATATTGGAAGTTCTTCCTCATTGGAGGTATCCGGAACAATTACCAATAATGGCGGCAATGCAGGCTTGGTAATCAAATCCACCAACGATGGGGCAAATGAAACTGGTTCTCTCCGTTATGATAATGCAGCCGCGGTTTCCGGTACCGTTGAGCGATATATGAGTGGAGGATTACACCGGAGCCCGGTGCCATGGCATTTAATATCGCCGGCAGTGACCGGTGGAAATATCGAGGATTTTGTCACTTTACCTGGAAATGCTATCGCAAAAAATGCTTCGGTCAATTATGGACTGGCTCCTTATAATGAAACAACCAACGCCTGGACCTATTATCCGGTGGTGGGCGGTGCCGGAAGTTTTGTGGCCGCTGCCGGCTATGAGGTTTTGCGCGATAATGGTGATGCGGAGATCAACGATGATGGTACAGTGAGCTTTAAAGGAACCCTGAATTCAACTGATCAGAGTATCGTTATCAACCATAATAACAATGGATGGAACCTGGTCGGCAACCCATTCCCTTGTGCCTTGGATATCAATGCTTTTCTGAATGATGCTGATAATGTGAAATCCATCGATCAGAGTTTTGTTATCTATGTTCCAACCTTGACAAATTACCGGTATGTATCGATAACCAAAGCGGCAAACTACCTACTGCCTCCCGGAGAGGGATTCTTTGTGAAGTGCCAGGCTAATCCCACCAGTGACCCGGTGGGCATCATTAAATTCAAAACAACCATGAAAAGCAGCACGTCACATGCCTATCATTCCCCACCTCCAAAATGTCCGGCAATCGAACTGGTGGCCGAGTCGGGCAAAGATCATTTCAGCACCTGGTTACGATATATTCCTGAAATGACCAAAGGCCTGGATCCTGGTTACGACGCGGGGTTATTCAATGCCAGTAAGCCTGCTTTTGCTTTGTATTCACGATTGGTGGAGGATAATGGAATTGATTTTGAACAACAATGTTTGCCCGATAATGATATCCGGAGCCTGGTGGTTCCCATCGGTCTGATCGCGAAACAGGGTGCGGAAATCCGATTTATTGCCATTGTTTCTGACCTCCCTGCAAATTTCAAAGTTTATCTGGAAGACAGGGTTTCCGGGAAATTTACCCGTTTAGATGAATCGGGCAGTTTTTACTCCATTGTTTTATCCGCTGCAAATACGGGTGCCGGTCGCTTTTATTTGCATACCACCCAGGGAACTCTTGGAATTGAAAATGAAATCCGCGATGGTTTAACTATTTATCCATTACCTCAGGATAAGAAAATCCGAGTATTGGGAGCACTTATGCTTCCTGCCCTGGCAACGGTTTATAACGTGGATGGCAGTTTGGTAACCTCGTTTGTACTAACAAACCCGGCTGAAAACGATATCCCGCTAAAACAGGTTTGTAACGGAGTTTATATTCTTCAAATTCAATCAGATAAGGTGGATATTAAGCGAAAGATATGTTGGAACAATAATTAAAAAGTAAAGATTTAACAACCTAAAATTTAATGGTCATGAAAAATATACCTGAAGATGAATTGTCACAAAAGATATCCCGACAGGAGGCACTTAAAAAAGCCGGCAAATACGCCGCGTTTACTGCCGCCGCATCCGCTGTTTTATTAACCCCTGTTCGTTCTCAGGATGGTGCCGGCGCTGGAAGTTTAGGTGCCGCATCCGGCTTTTCTACACGCACAGGCAGTGCTCCTCCGGATGGAGGTTCCGGGAGTCCATCGCCGTTTACCAAACCCGAATCCGGCTCTTCCGGCTCATCAGGAAATTCCGGATTAAGGGATTCCCCCTGGAAATAGGGGCGGTAATAGTTAGTGAATGAATTATTTGGAACGATTGGTTGAAAACATAATAATCATTTAGGTTCGATGGAAGTCAACGAACGTCCACTCGATTGGGCCTCTTGTTTTTCAGGGCCCTAATGGGTAAATTGCCGCTTTCTAATTTTGATTATTGCACCAGATGGAGTATATCGATCGATCCATTGAGAATAAAAAGGTAATTTGGTTTAAACTGAACAATCAGTATTTGCTGTTGGAAATACCTGCATACGAGGTTGTTGTAAAGCTTTTGAATGGCGATGATCCGGATGATATAGCCCTGTGGTGTGCCGGTAAATATGAATTGCCGGATGAGGAGAGTACCCGGTTTGTTACAGAAATACGGCAGCTGGTTGAGCAGCAAACAGTGGTACAAACGCCGGCGTTGAAAACCTTTCCACCGATACCGGATGAGTTGGTCCCTTTACAGTTTTATTCTGTAAAGCATTATTTGGTAAACAATTGTGCTTTTTCAGCGGAGTATGAAACGGATTGGATCGAGCATTTAATCCATCCGAAATTTGCCCATCTGGAGGTCAATTCTTCTATAGATTTTGACTATTATTTTCAGGTTTTCCAAGTTAACGACCGGTTTGCCCTTCGGGTAAATGGTGCCATTATCGGACAGTGGCTTCCGGAGGATGCTCATTTTCTGGCTGGAAAATTTTCAATGGAAATGGTTAACCGGATGGGTGACCGTCAGCATGAAAACGAATGGATGGCTGTGTTTCATGCGTCCGCCGTGCAGCGCGATAATCATTGCGTTTTATTTCTGGGTGATTCCGGAAACGGGAAAAGTACTACTTGCGCCATTCTGATGTCGTCGGGTTTTGATTTGGTGGCCGATGATTTTGTTCCGGTGGATGCTGTTTCTCGCAAAGTCTTTTGCTTTCCGGCAGCGGTATCGGTCAAGAAAAA
>CAIXKO010000540.1 GCA_903919925.1 uncultured Bacteroidota bacterium
TGCTGAACTTGAAACCGGCAGAGTTGAGAAATTAATCGTCTTAAATACAGTAGAATGGGCGATGAAATAATCTAAATATTTAGTATCAATTTTCATTCTGGAAACCAGAACCGATGATTTGTGCAGCAATGTATAAGCCTTAAATTGATCCGGATAGTTTGACTGACTGATCACTTTGTACTCACCGCCAGTGCTGGTTTCTAACAGATTCTCGTTTTCCAGTACCGCAAGAAGGGATTTAGCCGGAGAAGAAATGGTGATACCGGCTAGCAATACCGATGCCTGTTCGGGAGTTACATTGAAGGAGGATGCAATATGTGACTTTATCTGATTCTGCTTCAGCTCACCGGTTTTGGCCAGCAAACCACTGGCTGATGTCTGAAGCTTTTTCAGGTTCGTAATCAATGTTAGTTTATTTGCAGCAGCCGTTGGCTCTTCAGTACCATCGGTACGCTCTAATTTGAGGATAGTAAATTCGGTAATGTCCCTGATTTCACTAGCCGAAATCTCATCACCCGAAAAATCGATTCCCGAGGAAATTATAGATCCTTGCAAGGGTGAAAACTCAAGCAAAAATTCATCGGTTTCAGTTAAAAGAGCCAAAGCATCAGTATCATACAGGATTAAATCGTTTAATGTTTTCAACTTGTTCCGGCTATCTTCCAGAATTCTCCTTAATCCTTTCATTAACTGTGCAACCGATTCTTCACGTAATCCAACTGGCGATTCGGGTTTTAAGTTTAGAATATAATCTAATTGTAACACCGATAAACCAGACGCTTTTATATAACCTAAATTTTTGATGCAATTAAATGTAGTGTCAATGTCAGTAAAAGGATCAGGGCAATTTATGACATCCAAAAGCAATAATAAATCAGGTATCGATAATTTTAAGCCCCTGGCCAGATATACATACCGGAATAAAATAGATACGGTTGACGCACAAAGATACTGATTGGTCCTGGCCGAAAGTAAATCAAACTCTGTCTGACTGATTGCCAGAGCCGATAATAATGTTGGAACCGGATTGTAACCGTCCGGATTAGTAAGAAGTTGAATGTTTGCGGGATCTGGCGGCAATAACGGATTGGCTGGCTGGGGTCTTAAATCCTGCTTTTTTATTTCCTCATTAAATTTTAAATCGATAGGATTGGTTACCGAAATGTTTTGGAATAGTTTGTTAAAGAGAGGCTGAATAATGATATCCTGATTTTCCGGATTGATTCTTTGTTCCCTGTTTATTCCACCGTAAAAAGTAAGGAGGGTTTCAAAAGGTAGTTTTAATTTATCCTGCAACTGCTTGAATAGTTTAAGCTTAACTAAAGTTCCACCATCAATTTTATTGTTGCCGATAATCTTGTTTCGAAGTAATAAATCGAGCTCCCACATCTTCCAGCCACTTTTTCTCCACAAACGGATAAATCGGTGCATCAAATCAAATTTTGTGGCAGTTAAGTGGTTAATAGTTTGTTGCCCAGTGTCGGCCGTTTCTACACTACGCTGTATAACACTGGTATTGTTTTTCGGGTTATTAACGAACTTAACCATTAAAAGTTCCAATACTTCCTGGTAAGTTAACTTGCTGCGATTCATAAACACCGATACCGCAACAACCTTTGCTTTAGTGTTAAATCCCCAAAACTTTCGTTGCTCCAGAACTTTGGGACGAGAGGTAATGATCAGGTCCTTTTCTTTCCACGAGAGATTGAAAAATTCCGCTGCAATGGAAGTATCGTCTGGATTCTTAGCTCCGGGATCAGTATTGTTCTGAAAAACTTCCATTAATTCATATCGTGGAACGCGCAGATAATTCAAATAAGTTCTCGCTTCTTCCTGCCATAAATTGAACGAAATATTCATGGGAAAATTGGCAGACGCAAGTTTGGTATAAGCACCCGGCTGAATATTTTCAGGAATTGCCCTGAGCTCCTTTTGGGATAAGGTGGTTTGGTAAATGAAATTCTTTTTGCCTGTCAAATTGTTTTCCAAAATCTCACAAACCAAATCAATGTAGGGTAGGGGAGTATTGGTGTTTTCGCAGTTTAATTTTATGTTTCCCAAATCAGGCCTTCTTTCAAACAATATGTCTTTTACCGTTTTGGTGTGGTCGATAGCAGAATGTTCTTTTAAAAACCGCAGTAGATCAGTGAGATAGGCGGCTGGGCCATACAATGATTTGCAATGCTCACACTCACAATAATCAAGCGATCCAAATAGCGCTTCCAGATCCGGTATATCGCCTAACGCCCCGGCAATCTCTGCTGGTGAATACGTGTGAGAAACAATTGCCGCAGGAGTATCGCTGAACATCTCCCGCCTGAAATCTGTGAATCGGGCTAGGATCTTCATGTACTGCATTTTCGACGACTCATATACCCGGAATATCTGTTTGTCATCAACTCCCTCAGATTTAAGGAGTTTTGAAACCCTATCCCTTCCCATAAAATAAATCTGCATGGAACTGTGCAGTTTCTGATCGATCAATACCGACCCGGAAGTTGGATTGTTGGTCAGCTTAAGAACCCTTTGAACCAACTTAAGTGATGATTTTAATGCTGCTTTTGATGGGTCGGAAATTTGTTTATCAATGTTTTGGGTGATAAAATCGGTGCCTTTCTGGTTGTCAACATAAATCTCCAATTCACCAAAATCAGCTATCGAATCTTTATTTTTTATTGATGCTACCAGTGAAATAGCAGGAAACAGATATTCACTCCTGGACTTTATCGATGCCGCAAAATTCGTGACCTTTTCATCAATAGTCTCTCCAGGAATATTGTCGGGTACCTGTTTATCGTTTTCATTGATCAGGTTAACAAGACCATCAAAATTCAGTTTTGCTATGTCGCTGACAAACTTGAATTTTTTGCCCTCTCCCGTATTATTTTTAATAAATTGAACTGTGGGAATATGGTTTTTTGCAACGTTAGCTGCCTCCACCGTATGGGTAAAATCTAATATTGCAGTTGCACCTGTCTTAGGCTCAAGCTCTTTTATTTCATTCCAGAAATCACTGTTGATCCCTTTGCTGCTGATAAA
>CAIXKO010000541.1 GCA_903919925.1 uncultured Bacteroidota bacterium
AACTTTTGTTAATGACTCAAAAACAATCGTTTCTGATGTTTTGAGCTACTCAAAAAATTATGAAAATATTATCGGTTACCTGATCATGAATGAACCCCTGCCGGAGACTATTGCAAGGGCCGGTTATGATGCTTCCGTTGCGCTGTGGAAGGAGCTCACCTCCATCATTCATGCAAAACACCCCGGCCGCCCGGTCAGCATTGCAAACACTTGCACGGGTACTTATATTGCACCTGATGTGATCGATTTTAGCGCATACAATGTTTATATCTATAACCCCGTTACCGTGAACTATTTGCACGGTTACCGCGATTATATCCAATATCTCAATCAATTGAACACCACCGGATCCCCGCTTATTATCACTGAATACGGACTTTCGGTTTCTCCAACAGGCCCGGGCAGTTGGGGTTATGGAGGCAATAGCCTGGTTTTACAGCAGGAAGGCGATTTGTTTATGTACAAGGCCCTGGTAGATGGCGGCGCAGCAGGTTCCTGCATCTTTAATTACAGCGATGGATGGTGGAAAGGCGGCAATGAATCTGTACACAATGACGTGGCCGAAGAATGGTTCGGATTAGTGAATTATACGGGTCTTTCTGATCAGCATGGCGTGGAAAGGCCGGTATGGAAAGCTGTGAAATTATTCCAGTCCGCAATAATTACCCAGCCTCGTTCATCAGAAGTTTATATCTCAAAAGTACCCATCGAAATTTTTATAAACGACACCATCGATCGGGTTGAAATCACAGTGAACCAACAGCAGGTGTACGAAAAACAGTCCGTTCATGATTATCTTATGGATACTCTTACCCTTGCAGTACAGGGAATGAAAGAGTTTGCACTGGTTTTTCATTGCTTTGATGCAAAGAACAATCTGGTGAAAACCGAGTTGAAGAATATCCTGGTTGCCGAAAAGAAAATTATTTTGCCCACTGTTAAAATTAGCATTTCCAATCCCGATTACTGGAAGAGCGGCTATATAGATGTTGATTACCAGATTAACAGACCCGCTGGTCTGACTTCCGGTTCCCGTCTGGATTATGTTTTTTATCCACACGTGGGTTTTAATTATGGCGAAAAACTTCAATGGACAATGCCTGCTGGTGAGCTGGTGAAATTTTCCGCCCGCCACTATTTCGATGCCACCGTAAATGTAATTACTGTGGGAGCCGCATTCGATGTTTCTTACAACAGCTTTAATAAACGTATTGTGAACCAGCTTACCGTTTCGCGTTTGAACAAGATTGCAAGCAGTACGAATGAGCTTGATCAGCCGGAGGTAGAATTCAGAATATACCCCAATCCGGTTAGCGAAATCCTATCGGTGTCCTTCGATAATGAAGTTGATCAAGGGTTTAACTATTCCATTTTTAATAGTACCGGTTCCCTGGTTAAAAAGGTGGACATCGCATCAACTAACCAACCCATCGATGTGAGCACCTTAAGTCCGGGCGTTTATTATATCCGGATAGAACTTTTGGATAAACCGGGTGCAACCATCAAAAAGGTGATTAAGCTTTGAGTAAGCCAACCCGGGAAAGCAATTCCATTGTAAATGATTGGGATTATCTTTACTTTAGCCAAAGGAAAGGACTAAAGTTTAAAGGATGGAAATCAGCAGACCGGAAATGATGGATCTGACCACAGTTGAGGAGGTTTTAATGGAAGAAAACAAGGCTCTAAAGATAGAATTGTCTTCCTTAAAAACAGCCTACAACAAGGTGGTCACCGAGCATATGCATTCTGAAGAGCAGCTCGGAATGATGAAACATTCTATTGATGTACACTATGATGGAGCTTACTGGCTCGATATCAATAATAAATTCATCTATATCAATGATGCCGGTTGTAAAGCGCTGGGCTTTTGCCGCGATGAACTGATTGGCAAACATTTAAGTAAGATTAACAGAAGGGTAACAGCCGATGACCTGAAAACAGCCTGGGAGCGTTTAAAAAATGAACAATTCTTTACCGCCGAATCTGTTCATACCCGGAAAGATGGATCGGAATTCCCAGTTGAGATTGTTTCGTCGTACGTAGTTTTTGGTGGAATAGAGTATAACTTTGGCTTTGCCAGGGATATTACTGACCGGAAACAGGCAGAAAAAGAATTAATCCAGGCTAAGGCAAAAGCAGAAGAAAGCGATCGGCTGAAGTCATCCTTCCTGGCCAATATGAGCCACGAAATCCGCACCCCGATGAATGGAATCCTGGGGTTCTCGGATCTGCTTAAAGAACCTGACCTTACCGGCGAAGAGCGCGATAAGTACATTGGCATGATCAATAAAAGCGGATTGAGAATGCTCAATATCATCAATGATTTAATCAGCAT
The DNA here is from genome assembly GCA_903919925.1 of uncultured Bacteroidota bacterium. Lineage (GTDB taxonomy): Bacteria > Bacteroidota > Bacteroidia > Bacteroidales > UBA12481 > UBA12481. The sequence goes on from CAIXKO010000541.1 coordinate 2,336, forward strand.
ATCCAAAGTTGAATCAGGTCTGCTTGAAATATCCTGGTCCGATTTGAATATCAATGAATTGTTTGAATATCAGTATTCCTTCTTTCACCCGGATGCCGCAAAAAAAGGAGTCCGGCTTTCCTTTAAGAATGCATTGTCGAAAAATTCCCCGGTCATCAAAACAGATGCTGAAAAGGTTTATGCAATCCTTACCAACCTGCTTAAAAATGCAGTGAAATTTACCAGCGTGGGTTCGGTTGAATTCGGTTATGAAAAAAAAGGAGATTATCTGGAGTTTTTCGTAAAAGATTCCGGACCAGGTATCGAAAAAGAGTGCCAGAATATCATTTTCGAGAGGTTCCGGCAAGGCTCAGAATTCGTTAACCTGGGATTTGAAGGGGTAGGGCTCGGCCTGTCAATTTCTAAAGCATATACTGAATTGCTTGGTGGGAAAATTTGGGTGGAAAGTGAACCCGGACAAGGTTCAACTTTCTTCTTTACTATCCCCGACAGAAATGCTTAGGCTTTGATATTCAGGTACTAAGATCCGGTGTTCAATTAATCTCTAAAGTATTGAATATTTCCAGTTTGGGAACCACAATCAACGTCCGGCCATTGGCAAACGAATACTTTAGGGCCGTTCCATCAGGTTGTAGTACAACGGATTTTGGTTTGCTTTTTGTCAGCACCGATACGTTCAGATTGTTTAAAACAGGAATCTCATCTATCCCCTTCACATTAGGATTTGCGTGATCTCCCGATGTGTTTATCAACTGAATCAGCAATTTGCCGTTTTTAGTGGTAGGCACAACATTTATTTTATGGGTACCTTCCACCCGGATGATCGGATCAGGACAAAGCAGCTTGATCAGATTTGCGGTTAAATCACGGATTACCGGTGAAGTGTTGATCAGATAGGAACTGCCAAAATCGATATAAATTCCAGCTACTTTCCCTTTGCCCCATGATCTGATTGTTGCGGCTGTTTCAGCAGGATACCGGAGATCTGCCGATGTGTATAACCTTGATAATTCTGTGGTTCCCGGATAGCATTTCACTGACCTAACCTCTTCTGATACCGCAGCAAACCGATCGCCAACACAGATATTTCGTACCATTTTTACGGGCGCCTCTTTCTGTTTTACTCCTAATAAATCATCGTACCGTTCCGTAGCCGATGCTCCTACAATCAGCAAGTTGCCCCCGTTAGCCACATACTTTCTGAGCATATCGTCCAATTCAGGTTCAATGGCTTTCCATTCGGGAACCACAATCACCGGAAAATCGCTCATTCGTTTTTCCAATTGCTTGGTCATAAGGACCTCTACGGAACTTTGCCCGTCGAGCAAAGCATTCAAAACACCTTGAATTTTGGAAACTCCGGTGGATTTGTATACAATATCAACGCTTTCTTTCCATGCGGCAGTGGAATAGAGCAAGGCCACCTGTGGAATAATGGAAACGCCTTTGCAAAAATCGCGGCGGGGAATAACAAAATCTGCCACCTCTTTCATGATCCTGAAAGCTGCCGGCTGAAAGGATATGTCCGCATTCTGCCTGAAATATACCTGAATGCCGCCTCCTAAGCTCATCACCGGTGCCGCCTCCTGGCACAGCTGAAGTGATGTTTTAGGAATCGAAACCCCCTTGCTGAAATCATGCGCAAAACTCCAGGCCATCAGGTCGAATGCAATACCTTGTCCGGATAATGCCCTTGCATGCCAGTTGGCAATATTGAGCGAATTTCCCGGATCATAATCGCCTGAGTAAAAATTCAATCCAATGTCTGAAGGTATCGCATCCGGCATCATCCCGCTGAATGCCCAGTTGGAGCAGATCTGAAAATCAGGGGCCGCCCGATGAACTTCATGCGTGTAATTTTTTAAATAGGTAATAAACTTTTTGCGGTTGAACTCCAGAAACTGCCTGTAGTTTTCACTGGTCCTAGGCTCAGCTGCCGTTATATCGATCCCGGTTTCCTTTTTAAACGATGCCAGAACGTTTGGGCCAAAGTCTGGTTCAACAGCCCACGA
>CAIXKO010000542.1 GCA_903919925.1 uncultured Bacteroidota bacterium
AATGGAAAAGACCTTTCGGTAAGAAAGGCCTTCTCTCGTGTTTTCACCGTCATAAATCTTATTGCTGGTGAGTTGCTCTCCAGCAGAGCTCATGTCCTCTTCAGACTTATCACACATATGTGAAAATTATTTAAAAATAAATCACCAGACCCTTGCTTTACAACATAGAAGGGTCGGGGTGGGTACAGCTCAGATCCCGGAAGCCCTTAGGTTGACGGCTAGGGGGTCAGGGGTGGGTACTTTAAAAGCCTATGCACGAATGGTTTACGGGTTATTAGGTTTGAAGTCGATTGGCAACATGCAGGCGGACTCTACCTCTCCCCCGCCTTTCTCAAATTGTCCTCCGAAAGCCTGTCGATCAGATAGTTATATGGATCGATGCCCACCTCATAAGGAATTTCCTTTGTGTGAAAAGTAAAGGTATTCTCAGTCTTGTCAATTTTCAATCGCTGATATATTAATGCTTTACCCAGGTTTTTAGATTCAGATTTGGCGAAAACTCCGATATCGATATAGTCGTTTACCGGAATAGAAGCTTGGGTACCCAGCGTATCGGCATAGAATTTTTCCGATTCGGTTTTGAAGGTTACCTCATAGCCATCGCCTGACTTGGTGTAGTTTGCCTCGGTAACACGGTTGGAAAACAGCGTGATGTTTTCAAACAGGTCACCAATCAGGTACTGCAGGCTGTCCGGGGTAACTTCACGGAATGCGCGGAGGGCGGACAAGGAAGTTGGATAGGGTGGGTTTTTATATGCAAACGAATCGGTAAGCTTATGCAGCGCGTTATTCACCTTGTCCTCTCCAATCATTTCCTTCAGGTAATACATAATCACGCTACCCTTTTGATAATGAATGTATCCCTGATCCTCGGTTCTTGCCAGTGGTCTTTCGGCTTCCTGCTCGCGACTGCGGCCCCTGAGGTACCCGTTCATTTCATATTCCAGGAATTTTTTCATTTTCTCCCTGCCGTACTCTTTTTCCATTACCATAAGTGCAGAATACTGGGCGAACGATTCGCTGAGCATCTCGGAGCCTTGCATGCGGGCTCCGCACACCTGGTGAGCCCAGTACTGATGAGCGGTTTCATGTGCCACCACGTAAAAAACCTCATCGATATCCTCAAGAGTAACTTTCCTCAGGTCCATAATAAAACCTATATCTTCACTGTAAGGCATGGTGGTCGGGAACGATTGTGCATAAGCACCATACCGGGGAAATTCCACGATCCTGCACTGTTTGTGATAATACGGACCAAAATTGGCAGTGAAATACTCCAGCGATTTCTCCAGGCTCCTGAGCATGTTGGGAACATTAACTGCATGTTCCTTAATATAATACACCTCCAAATCAATCCCGTTCCAGTTTTTTTGGGCCACTTCGTAGCGGGCGGATATAAATGAAAAGAAGTCCAGTGATTTCTGTTCCAGGCGATAGTTGAAATACTTGCGCCCATTGGATTCCCACGATTTTACGAGGCTTCCCGGGGCTATTGCAATCTGGTCTGGCTCCGTGCTGATTACGGTGCTTACTTCCACCCAGTCGGCATCACTAATCACATAGCTGTTTGACCGGGCTACCAGGTTATTCTCATCGAGCACAGGACCACGTAATCGTTTTGGAAGATTATACTTTTTGCGTAAAGAAATATCGCTGAGCTCCTGCTGCCAATCGTATCCTATTAATGGCATAATGCTGGTATTGGTGAAAAATGTGCCATTACTGGTCAGTTCGCGGAAGCTGACATTATTTTCAAACCCTCTGGATATTCTGCTGATATCGAACCTGATCAGGAGGGAATCGCCAGGCAACATGGGTTTGTCCAATGAATATATTCTGAAATGCAGCCTGTCGTCGCGCATCTTCAGTGTGGCGCCGTTAATGCTGATCCGGATGCTGTCCGATAGTCCTGGAATGGTAAAATAGAGCTCATTGATAGTGGAATCCGAGATATTTCGGGTCCAGGCATCAACCCCGGCGGTAAAGCTGCGAATGTATGGCATCAGGTCGATGTTGAAGTCAACCTTGTAAAACCTGGGTTGAGCGGCATGCTCATACTTCTTATAAGTTTTTTCATAATCAATGGCACGATGCTCCAATTCTTTTGGCGACTGATAGGTGTTAATGATTTTTGTGTTGTAAAAAACGAAGCCGGCACAAATCAGGAATACACACATCAACCCCAGCACGGCATAACGGTTACGGCCAATCGTTGAGATAGAATTCTGCCAGCGTTTCTTTAACCCTGTTTCCCTGCCACGTACATACCACGAATAGGCAAGCAGAGCGATCACGCTGCTCGCTAGCGTCCAGTAGATTGAAAACCAGGTTAATGATCCGGAAAAAGGACCAAACCCGTTCATATCGGAATAAATGTAGCCTGGTGTGGTGCCAAACTTTAACATAAAGGAGCTTATCTGCAAACCACTCCAGATGAACTGGTTCAGAATATAAAAAACGATGAAAGCAAAGTAGGCGATAAACCGGTTATTGAGGAGGTAATGGATCAACATGGCCATGATAATGAGCCAGGAATAGGACAGCAGATCGATCACCAGCATGGATTTCAGGTAAACACCAATCTCAAAGCGGTAATAACCATTAATGACCTGTATCACCATCCCGATAAGAATTCCCAGCAAAAGGATAATGGCAATGGTAACGATCATGGCCACCAGCCTGGAGGTAAAAATGAGTCCTGATTTAACCGGCGATGAATCCTTTATTTCATCAAGTTTTGCATCACGCTCTTTCCAAACCAACACACCAGAGTAGAAAGTGATAACCGCGATGATGAAAATCGGTAAGGAACCCCTCATACTCTCAATCACATTAAAGGTAACCGGATACCAGACCACACCAAAATTGCCGCTTTTAAAACTCAGCCCGGCCAGTGTATTCAGCAACCCAAGTACTGTAATGATAATAAACACCGGACTTTTAATTATCGCCGCAGTTTCAAACCCGATCAAATGCCTCAGCATCCTCCACGAAAACCCGCCTGCCCCCCCAGCCTCATAACCCTTCCTCACGCTCCTCACGCTCTTCACCCTCTTCACGCTCTTCACGCTCCTCACGCTCTTCACCCTCTTCACGTTCTTCACTTTTTCGTTTCTCGAAGCAAAGGAAAACCGAAAATAACCCCCAACCAGTGCCGCAATTCCGATCCCCATCCACAGCATCCTGTTGACCAGTAAAGCACCGGCCAGCGGTACCGCATGAAGGTTCTTTTCATCAACGGTCATGTATTTTGATATGATCCTCTCGGGGTTGAATCCGAACGGATCGAGGATATTTGCCAGCCACTCTTTTTGGATATCCGCAGTAAAGGAAGAGGTGATGATATAGAAAACCAGAAGCAAAATGGCTCCGGTAAATGATACGATATTGCTTCTGTAAAGGATGGCAAGAACAAATATGAATGCTCCTGCAATCAGCGTATTGGGAATGCCAAAAGTAAGCAGGCCCTGCAAATGTCCCTGCCAGATCACCCCGCCATACCGCCCGTGCTGAACCCACGGAAGAAGTGGCCCGATAAGGCTTCCCAGCGAAACGCCCAGCAACGGAATCAGGGAAATGGTAGCAGCTCCAATAAATTTGCCGAAATAGTAATCCCGCTTCCGGATGGGCGATGAAAAAACAATCTGGTCCATCCCGGAGCTAAAATCCCGGGTGGCGCTGGCGTTCATGAAAGCAGCAGTCATCAGCAAAGCAATCAGAGAGAATGCACCGTAATAAGACTGTATCACAAATGGGGCATTTTTGTGCAGGCTCGCGAAATTCTCACCAATGGTTACGTAATCCGATGAAACGGCGCCGGCAACCAACAAGGTAACGATGCCGAAAAATATCCAGGTCATTGGCGATTTAAGCCAGTGTTTCCACTCTACTTTGATAAATATCCACATGATTACCTGGGTATTAGATGAGTCCGTTCAGCTTGGTGAAAAATACATCCTCCAGGTTGGAGTCGGCTGGTTCGAACCCGTTATTCAAACTGCTCCCGGAGAATACATGGATCAGTGGTTTTCCTGCAACCAGCTTGGTGGAGACTATCTTATATTCATTTTGATAAGCGCTTAATTCCGATTTTTCCACGCTCTTCTCCCATATTTTACCCTTCACCAGCAACATGGCATCGTCGGTTTTTCCGCTGAAAAGCACTTTCCCTTTATCCAGGATCGCCATTCTTGGACAGAGTTCATGCACGTCCTGTACAATGTGGGTTGATAGGATAAGAATAGTATCCTCACCCAATTCACTCAGTATGTTGTAAAACCGGTTTCGCTCACCCGGATCGAGCCCGGCGGTGGGTTCATCCACGATCACCAGACTGGGATTTCCGATCAGCGATTGCGCAATGCCGAACCGCTG
>CAIXKO010000543.1 GCA_903919925.1 uncultured Bacteroidota bacterium
CATTCTGGTATTGTTGATAAGCATTTAGATGTGCAGCTCTAATTTCATCAACCAACGATTTTGGTTCCAGAACTTTCAAACTATCGCCATGTGAAAGCAGCTCCATGATAAAATCATGCGATTGACAGAGTTTCAATTTAATTCGCAATTCTTTATCATTATCGATAATTACCTGCTGGGTTTCATGAAGCGGCAGTGTTTTGATGTATTTACCCTGGAAGGACGTAAATGAGAGAATGATTTCCTGCGGATCATTCCCATCCGGACTGATGATTCCGAAACAATACCGATAGTGCTCTTCAATATTGAGGGATGCCGGAATCTCAAAAGTTTTCCGTGTTATTTCCAGGTCCGACAACCGGTCAAGTGCGAAAGTCTTAATTACTGAGTCCTTCAGGTCTTTTGCCACCACATACCAGCGATTCTTAAACTCCTTTAATCCAAATGGTTCTACCTCGCGGTGGCTGATTTCATCTTCCCAAAACTTTTGGTAGGTAAAGCTGGTTCGGAATTTGTTTTTGATTGCATGAAGCAGTCCATACAGGTTTTCTGTTCCCTGTGGCCGGCGCTTTTCCAGGTGAATAAAAGGAGTCATCTCCTGGGCCTGATTCAGCGAATTAAACATATCGAAAGCCTCCATCCTTCTTTGAAAGTTCATATTCTCCGTTTCGCTTTGCGAAATATAATACCCTTTCAGGCTCTTAGAGAACTCGATATCCACACCAAAATCATTCCGGATCTCCCGGATATCCCGTTGCAAGGTCCGTTTTGAGAATCCAATTTCCAGCGTATCATCCTGCATCTGAAGGTACTCCACCTGATTCTCGATATAGGATTTAAGGTCCTCGTATGAACTATATGGTTTTGCCTTCAGTTTCTTGATAATGAGCATGTAGCGCGAGATGTAGCCTCGTTTTGACATCTGTATTCTGGTTTTAGTTCAAAGATAGTGCCCAAGAGCGTCAAGACGTGTCGCGATAAAAATTAATTGTGAAATTTAAACCCCATCTGGGCAGAAGGTCTTTGAGTACCATATTCCATCTCCCCCTGGTTATAAATATCAGTGAGAAGTGCTGGCGAATGGATCGGAAAGACTTCTCGATTTCATTAACAATTGCATTTACGGAATCCATTGATGTATTCCGGAAAAACAGGTTAACCTCGTTGGAAATTCATCTGATTTATTCATGATCCGGTTAGTAATAGCGTGACGTTGATATTAATCGTTATCAGGATGTTGGATCGGTTTACAGTTTAAACCCAATTTTAGCTTTGCCTGTTGGCTGGAAGTTCTTCTCTTTCTGATTGTAAATGGCAGTAAGAGTCATAGGAGAATCAATGACATTATTGTATCCCAACTTATTTGAAAGCCCCTGAGCTTTATCAACGGTAAGCTCTTGAAACTCATACTGTGCAATTAATCGCCCTTTCCTTGTCAGTTTTAACGAGGGTGTAAAACGCTACCACCCACCGGTGAAAAACACTACCACCTTTTCTGCATAGATAAAACTGTGATCTTTCCTGACCTGAAAGATTA
>CAIXKO010000544.1 GCA_903919925.1 uncultured Bacteroidota bacterium
CCCAATTAATTATCTCGGTCAAAAGATCTATGAAAAGTATCCGGATGTGGAAAGCTGGACCCTCCAGCCGCCTTCAAAAATTAACCTGGATTCCCTTAATGTGGTCGAAAAACGTTATCGGCCCGTTAGTGAGCTCAGGCTGGCCGGCGCATACCCCATACTACAAGGTTATAAAAATTATGTTGCAGCAGGTTATCGTTTCAATTTTATGGATCCTATGGGATTGAACTCGCTAAATATCAAGCTATCAGTTTCTCCAACCGATAGCTTGCCAACTAAACAGGTTCCCCACATTTCAGCCGAATATAATTTTTGGAACTGGACCTTTACCGGCAATTATAATTACGCGGATTTCTATGATCTTTTTGGTCCTACAAAATTCAGCAGGGCCGGATACTCTTTCTCCACAAAATACTATAAACTCATCAACCGGTTTGCTCCAAATAAAACTGACCTGTTTATTAAACTTTCTGTTTACGGGGACCTGGAAACCCTGCCGGGATATCAGAATATAGCCTCCGATTATCGCAACATTTTTGTAGGAACCGTAAACTTTCATAAAAGTTATCTGCGCAAATCGCTCGGTGCAATTGAACCGGAGCAAGGTTTTGACTGGAACATTTATGCGTATTCCAGCTTTGCGAAACAAACCTTTTACCCTCAATTGATCAACAACTTTGACTTGGGATTTCTATTGCCCATCCGGAATACAACACTTTGGTTCAGATCCTCTCTTGGACAGTCGTTTGGTCAATCGGATAAATCTAACTCCTTTTTCTACTTCGGCGGATTTGGCAATAATTACCTGGATTATCGCTCATCTCAGCAATATCGTGAAATGTCGGGTTTTCCAGGAGTGGAGATCGATGCCATTAAGGCCCTGAATTACGGCAAATTATCGGCAGAGGTAAATTTAAAACCGCTCAGGTTCCGAAAATTCGGATTTAAAGGTTTTTACTCAACCTATGCACGGGTAACGCTGTTTGGAATGGGATTGTTTACCAATGTTGCCTATAATCAGGCACACCTTCCTCAGCTCAATTATTACTCCACCGGGGCGCAGCTGGATATGGAGATTGTTTTGTTCTCCTTGCTTAAATCAACCTTGTCGCTCGGGTATTCCAGAGCATACAGTGCAGTTTTGTCAGGTAATCAGTTCATGATTTCCTTAAAGCTTTAGCAATCTGAAATTTGTATCTATTATCAAAACCGGTTAAATTCAATCCTAATCGATACCATAGCCTGATTTATCATTAAATCAAGCAAGGAATTTATTATCTTTGAAACGATGATAAACCGATCAACTTATCTATTTTTACTATCAAGATTATGAAAACGAACCTATTAAGAACCGGGGTTGTACTTTTTACATCAACCCTAATTTGTTTTAGCTGCCACCAAAAACCTAAGGTACAGGAAAATAAAGGTACAAACTCCAAGGGCCAGACGGCATCTGTGGAAGTTGGAATATTTGATGCGGTTAAGCTGAAAGACGACATCGTAGGGATCATCAAAACCGCTCCAAAACCAAAGGACCTGGCTAATTTCATCAACGAAACGGGCGCTACCTATATCACCAACTTCTCGCTGCCACTCCAGGATGATGAAAAATACATCGCTCAGGTTGACATGTGTTTGGCAAGCGGAATGTTCAGTTTCGATGCTTTGTATGCAAAAGCGTTTAACCGGTATGATGTTGCACTCCAAACGCGTGAGGTGATCAGAAAGTTGAACCGGAAACTGGGCCTGGATGTTGAAATGGCTAAGATGGATGTGTACAACGAGCGGATTAAACAAAACAAAGATAATTCAGACTCTCTGAATACGATTATTCCCGAAATGATGAACCAGGTACCTCAGGTGATTTCCACCGGCGGACACCCTGCTATTTATGGTCTTACCTTTGTTGGTGCAAACATCGAAGGCTTGTACATTCTTACCCAGGTAGCCCTGATGGCAAAGGATAATACCAAATTCCTTCAGCTGATCGCTAAGCAAAAAGAACGCGTCAGTTCCAATTATATGCTCTTAGAGCTTATGGCTGCAGACGCCTCTGTGGCTCCGATTTTTGAAAAAATGAAACCAATAATGGCTTATTTTACAAAAAATCAGGAATTTACATCCAGCCAGCTCTCTGAAGTTGCTCTGCTGATTGAGCAGCTCAGGAAAGAAATTGTAAAGTAAACGGTTATTCATCCTGACCGGAAGGATCAATGAACGAAGTTACCCTCAATGGGCTAATTAACCTGTTTGCTATTTTTTCGGCCATTACCCGGTCGGAACGTGAGCATGCAAGAAGTTCCTTTTCTTCCTATCTCGAGCTACATCTGGGAATCTCCTCCTCCGAAGAGTATCGGAAATTATTTGATGAACTAATCGGGTTTTACGGAATCGATGAAGACGGGGAATCGCCCTTTAATATGATTCAGCAGGCGGAAAACATCTGCAATAATATTAAAGGGCGCTTGCACCGTACCGAACAGATCATGCTCTTCCTTCGTTTTCTCGAATTAGCCGGGACAAACACCGGCAGCAAAAAAGCCAAAGAATTATTTCTGGCTGTTGCCAGGATTTTTTCCATAAACCCGGAAGAATTCGATAAATACCGTTCTTTTATTTACGGACTGGCCTCAGAAGAAAACATTCACTCCGATTTTTTAATAATCAATCAGGAGGAAAGAAAGGATGGAGGCACTAAACATATCCGGCGTGATAATCTGGAAGGTGAAATCGTAGTGCTTTTCCTCCGGGATATCGGCCATTATATTTTCATTTTCAGAGGGAAAGAGAACCTTTATCTCGAAGGAAACCCTATTCTTTCTAACCGGTTTTATGCGTTCAAGGAAGGCAGCATCATTCGCGGAGCCCGGGTTTCTCCGATTTACTTTACCGATGTTGATGCGGCATTCTTTGATCAATCCGAGTCGCCATCCTTTACCCTTAGCGGAAAAGAGGTGGAGTTCAAATTTAAAAACAGCACCAACGGTCTTTATGAATTCAGCTTCTTGGAACGATCGGGGCAACTGGTGGCCATCATGGGTGGAAGCGGAGTTGGAAAATCAACTTTGTTAAATATTCTGAATGGCAATATCCCGGTTGATCATGGAGCAGTTTTAATCAATGATCTGGATATCAGTAAGCATAAGAAGGAGATAGAAGGGCTGATTGGGTTTGTGCCCCAGGACGATTTGCTTTTTGAGGAACTTACCGTTTGGGAGAATTTGTATTATAATGCCCGCCTTTGCCTCGATAATTTTACCGATCAGGAGATTAACCTGGCCGTTACAAAAGTCCTTAAGGAATTGGAATTGTACGAATTCCGTGGCTTGCAGGTGGGAAGCCCATTAAAGAAATTCATTAGCGGAGGTCAGCGAAAACGATTGAATATCGCGCTCGAGTTAATCAGGGAACCATCCATATTATATGTAGATGAACCTACTTCCGGGCTCTCCTCCATGGACTCCGAAAAAGTGATGCTGCTGCTGAAACATCAGGCCAGAAAAGGAAAACTGATTGTTGTTAACATCCACCAGCCTTCATCCGATATATTTAAGCTTTTCGATAAGCTCTGGATAATGGACAAGGGCGGCAGAATGATATACACCGGTAATCCGCTCGATGCTATTATCTACTTTAAGGACCTTACCAATCATGTGAATGCACGGGAATGCGAGTGCCTTCAATGCGGGAATGTCAATCCGGAGCAGGTTCTGGAGATTGTGGAAACCAAGAAAATTGATGAGTCCGGCAATTTTATTTCTGACCGCCGGTTCGCTCCCGATGAGTGGTACCGGCTGTTTAAACAGAATATCGAAAAAAAAGGCATAACCGGACAGTCACTAAACAAAGGAACTCCGCCAACACATTTCAAAAAACCCGGAGTGTGGAAACAACTCCGAATTTTCTTTGGGCGAAATTTGCAAATCAAGTTTTCCGATAAACAGTACCTGCTGATTAATTTGATTGAAGCTCCGTTGCTTGCCCTGATTGTTGGCTATTTTACCCGATTTTCGGAGGATGGAACTTACATTTTTGCTCAAAACAAGAATCTGATCTCCTATATTTTCATGGCCATTGTTGTGGTTCTTTTCATGGGCATGAGTGTTAGCGCTGAGGAGATTATCAAGGACCGGAAGATTCTGCAGCGCGAATCCTTTCTAAACCTGAGCCGTTTCAGTTATATCAACTCAAAAGTGGCATTCCTGCTGCTGCTCTCGGCTTTCCAAACCCTATCGTTTGTACTGATCGGAAATCTGGTGATCGGAATCCATGGATTGACTCTGGTTTACTGGCTGGTTCTGTTTTCGGTTGCCGTATTCTCCAATATGCTGGGACTCAACATATCAGCGGCATTCGATTCTGTGGTAACCATTTACATTCTCATACCCTTGCTCCTCATTCCGCAAATATTATTGTGCGGGGTAATTGTCAAGTTCGATGACCTGCAGAATAAGAAAGCCGATAAGGATTCCGTTCCTATAGTCGGGGAACTGATGGTATCGCGATGGGCCTTTGAGGCACTGGCAGTAGAACAATATGTAGATAACCGGTACATGGCTGAGTTTTTCGAAGTCGAAAAAGAGATGGTTCAGTCCAGGTTCTGTTCCGATTTGCTGATTACGGAAATCATGGGCCGGGTTGATTTTTTGGCTGGCCAGCTAAATATGGGCAAACCCATTGATCAATATGCGTCCAATTTCCTGATTATCAGGAACGAAATTAAGGAGCTTGATCAGGAGCAAATCTTTCCGCCACTAGTCTGTATTGATTCTCTTAACCCTGAAAAGCTTTCCTACAGGATAGTCGAAACTACCAGGCTTCATATGCGTAAATTACAGGACTTTTATAAAGCAAGGACCGATTCACTCCGCAACCAAAAGGATAAAATGGTGCTGGAGATCAGTCAGAAATCTGGCAAAAACTACCTGTTCAATCTGAAGGAGAAATATCACAATCTCGCC
>CAIXKO010000545.1 GCA_903919925.1 uncultured Bacteroidota bacterium
GGCAATCAGCGTATACAGCCCGGCAATAAAAAATACAATGATACCAATGATGCCAAAATACAGGCATAACCGTATCGGAAATTTTGAAAATGAAAATATCGCATCAGAACTGAGAGACAACAACTTGAAGTAGTTCATTTTAGATTTTCCCTGATATCGCTCTTCCCTGCGGTATTCCACAAAGCCCTGTCTGAAACCAATAAAATGCCTGAGCCCCGGTAGGTACCGGATAGATTCCGAAAACTGAAGGAGAGCCGCCAAAGCATCCCGGTTCATCGCTGAAAAATTGCCGACATTTTCGATGTTTGGGAACCCGGAGAATTTCCGGAAACTTTTATGGAAAGACAAGGAAAGCAGGTTGCGCCCTTTGAGAGTGGCCTTATTGGTGCGTTTTCCAAAAACTACATCATACTCCTCTGAAACCAGCATGCGGTGCATCTCAGGGATCAACTCAGGCGGATCCTGCAAATCACCATCCATCATCACAATAAATCGACCTTTTGCGCAGGAAAGACCTGCAGTATAGGCTGCCTGGTGGCCAAAGTTTTTTGATAGCTCCAGAATTTTAACACGGGAATCAGCTTCCCGTGCTTTTAAAAGACTGGCAACTGTACCATCCTTACTACCGTCATCCACAAAAATAATTTCAAAATCACTGGTAATGAATTTCAGGACAGCCAGGGTACGGTCAACCAGGTCACCAATCAGATGCTCCTCATTATACAACGGTATGACAACAGATAACTCCATGAAACAAACGACCCATTAAAAATAAATCCTGTAACGATAAATAATTGCGTGTAATGGATCAACAATACACGCAATTATTTATGATACACGCAATTATACGTCTCTTAAATAACCAGCCTTTAAGTACCCACCCCAACCCCTCCCTGAAAAAGGGAGGGGCTACTCTCCGAAGGAAATTTGGAACTCATTCCCCCTCCCTTTTTCAGGGAGGGGGCCAGGGGGAGGGTACCTAAGACAAGTTATCTTCCATGATGTTCCATTTCAGACGGTGGGAATCCCGCCGTTTACAAAACTACCCAGGTATTTCCTTCGTTATTTGATTTTACCACGGCCTCAATAAACTGCATCCCTCTGATTCCCTCGTTAATGCCAGGAAATTGACCGTCCACCGTATTCTCACCCCTGATAGCTTTTGCGGCACCTTTGTATAAATTGCCAAATGCCTCATAAATTCCTTCCGGATGTCCCGGAGGGAGAACATGGCTTTCGCGGGCAAAATCGGTCAGATAATCATACCCTGGCTTAATGATTTCGTATGGTGCTCCATCGTGCATCATTTTCAGGATATTCGGATTTTCCTGCTCCCAGTGAAATGCCCCGGAGGTACCGTAAACACTGATCTGCAGATTATTTTCTTCACCAGTGGCAATTTGAGAAGACCGGATCACACCGGTAAGGTTTTCATCGAATTTCAACAAAACATTGCCGTCCAGGTCCAGGGGATTCTCTGGTTTCAAAGTGCTCAATACGGCCAATACCTGTTTGATTTTTAAACCAGTGGAATATTCAATCATATTGAAGGCATGTACTCCGATATCTCCCATGCAGGAGCTGATTCCGGCGACCTTTGGATCGAGCCGCCAAACAGCCAACTTAGCGTTTCCACCGTGGATGATGGGGTTTATCCAACCTTGAAGATATTGGGCATCAACACGTTGAATGGTGCCAATGGCTCCGGCAGCTATCCTGCGCTTCATTTCGCGTACCATCGGGTAACCGGTATACGTATGTGTCAGGCAAAATACCAAACTGTTTTTTTCTGCAATATCTTTAAGTTCAATGGCTTCTGCGGAAGTGAGCGTAACCGGTTTTTCGCAGATCACA
>CAIXKO010000546.1 GCA_903919925.1 uncultured Bacteroidota bacterium
AAAAGAGATTCTCGATCTCAACAGCAGTTTGGAGAACAAAGTGGCTGAAAGAACAAAAGAAGTCAGAGAGATTAATGACAGGCTGGAAAAAGATATTGCTGAACGCATGAGGGTTGAAGAGGAATTGCTCTGGAATCAAACTTTGCTGCAGTTAATGGCTGAATCATCGCCTCTGGGATTTCTTGTGGTTGACAACCGTACCGATAAGATTTTATATTTTAATCACCGGTTCTGTCAAATCTGGGAGATACAGAGTATTGAAGATCAGATGCATAGGGGCGAATTGAAAAACAATGACATCATCCCGTACTGCCTGCCTGTATTAGCCGACATATCAGCTTTTGCTGAATCGTGCAAGCCACTTCAGTCTGAAGAGAACAGGATATCCATTGAAGACGAAATTGCTTTTACTGAAAACCGCACCATTCGTCGATTTTCAACACAGATTCGAGGAGAAAAGGATGAGTATTATGGAAGGTTTTACATTTTTGAAGACATCACCGGACAAAAACGAACGCAGGAGGATATTATCAGATCCAGAGATTCAGCAGAGAAAGCTAATCACGCCAAGAGCGAATTCCTCTCGCGCATGAGTCATGAGTTGCGGACGCCCATGAACTCCATTCTTGGGTTTGCCCAATTGTTAGAATTCAGCGAATTAGGTCCAAGGCAAATGAAAGGAGTCAAGCACATTTTAAACAGTGGTAAGCTCCTGCTTAACTTAATTAATGAAGTTCTCGACATATCACGCATCGAATCCGGGAGACTAACTCTTTCGCCGGAACCTGTTCATTTAAAGGGTGTTATTGAAGAAGTTCTAGACACGGTGCAACCTCTGGCAAATGAAAGGGAAATACGCTTAGAACTGACGGATACGTCATCCAATCAGCTTTTTATTATTTCGGACAGAAAGCGATTAAAGCAAGTATTGTTAAACCTGCTAAACAATGCAGTCAAATACAACAGGCAAGGCGGTACCATATTAGTCAATACGGAATCGAAACCAACAAATACTGCAGGTAGCTTTAATGTGAGGATCTCCGTAACGGATAATGGTTTTGGGATACATTCCGATGATATTCCAAAGCTATTTGTTCCTTTTGAACGGATAGGCGCTGATCAATCAAATACGGAAGGCACCGGTCTTGGTTTGGCTATTGTAAAAAGGATTGTTAATGCTATGGAAGGAACTTTTGGTGTTGAAAGTGTTGTAGGTGAAGGAAGTACCTTTTGGATAGAACTGCCACAAACGGAGAATCAGGTAAATAGTAGAAATCGAAAGGATGATTTTAGGAAGCACTCCTATCAAAATGACCCAGTAACAAAAACAGCTGAGGGTGTGTTAGAAAAATCCGGAACCATATTATATATCGAAGACAATATTCAGAATGCCCAACTGGTTGAAGAGTTTATAGAAAGTTATCGTCCGAAGATTCATTTAATTATTTCCATGTATGGAAGTTCCGCGGTTAAACTAGCCACGGATCATCAGCCCGGATTAATTTTACTGGACCTTGATTTACCCGATGTACAGGGCAGTGAGGTGCTAAAAAACCTTCAGGCGGATCCAAAAACAAGGGCCATCCCGGTTGTTATTTTAACAGCTGATGCCATGCCTCAGCAGGTTGAGAAGTTAATGACTTCAGGGGCAAGTGATTATCTGACCAAGCCACTGGATCTGCGGTTATTTTTGCAAGTAGTGGATGAGTGGATTGTTGGAATTTAAATCCCCAAAATCATAATTGTTCTGTTTGCTATTCCAGTTTTGTGGCATCTGTAAGCTTTCTGATGGCTTATAATGGCTGATTATCTTTGAAAATTTGTGTAACTGTACACTTTTACAAAGGACTTTTTGTAGATAACATACACTTTTATTGATGAGATTTGACGGACGGTACCTTGAATGAAGGATTCTGGCGGAATACCCAATCAGGTAGTTTTAGGTGATCAAAAAACATTTACCTTGTAACATTAACAATACAGAAAAGTACAATCATGATAAAAGCATCTATCAGAGTATTTTATATTTTGTTGCTGGTGGGTTTATTTACCTCCTGCAATGATTCAGGGAATCAGTTAAGGAAGAATTTTGTGAATCCTCCTTTGAGCATGAAATCACGGCCGCTCTGGTTCTGGAACAAGCCATTAAGCAGGGAGCAAACACTTAAGGTGATGAAAGATTCGAAGGCTGCCGGTTATTATGGATTAGGCATTCTGCCATCG
>CAIXKO010000547.1 GCA_903919925.1 uncultured Bacteroidota bacterium
CGCGGCGCTCAGTGGAATTGACGTAAAACTGCTGCTGCCTGAACGAAACGATTCCTGGATGGTATGGCGGAGTAGCCGATCGTATGTGAATGAGTTGCTGGAAGCGGGGGTCCATATTTATTTCTATCTTAAAGGCTTTACACACAGCAAGCTGATGATTGTGGATGACGTTTTTTCATCTGTTGGTACCGCAAACATGGATATCCGAAGCTTTAATCAGGACTTTGAAGCCAATGCCCTGATTTATGATGAAGAAATAACCCGACAACTTAAACAGGACTTTGAGGAGGATATCGAAAATTCGAAGGAGATATTGATAGCCGAGTGGGATAAAAGGATGGCTGTGGAAAAAGTTCAGGAATCGGTTGCCCGCATGTTTAGCCCGCTGCTATAATTAAAATAATTTCTGCCGCTTAATCAGCAGTGGTAACAAAACCTCACGGAAGTCCTGCCGGATATCAGCCTCCACAAAATCAATATCAAATTGTCCGCAGCGAAGCTTAATATCGGCAAAATACCGGCTGATTTTCTCGCGGTATTGGGTTCTGATCTCTGCCGGATTTACCCGTATTGCCCGTCCCGTTTCCATATCAACAAAGCGGTGGGGTCGGTTGGTAAAATCAAAAGCCTCCTCAAGTTTGTGATCTTTCACCTGAAACAGTATCACTTCGTGCTTGTTGTAACGAAAGTGCCTCAGGGCAGAAAAAAGTTCCTCCGGATCAGAGTCGTCCAGCATATCCGTAAATAGTATAACCAAACTGCGTTTTGGATACATCTCTGCAAGCTGGTGCATGACTGCGGATGCATTTGTTGGCCGATTCAAATTCTGCTTAATATCAGAGGGACCTGTCCGTTCCAGCAATCGTGTCATCTCCGCAAAGAGGTTCTGGTTGTGAACCTCGCTCACCTTGGAGGGTGTGGTTAGCTCTATATCAGATGAAAAAAATGTCAGACCAACAGCATCGCGCTGTCTGCGTAACAGCCGCATCATGGCCGCAGTGGTAAATACAGAGAAAAAAAGTTTGCTGATTGCCTTGCGCTCAGGGTTGGGAAAAAGCATTGATGAAGAGGTGTCAATAATAAACTGCGCACGCAGGTTTGTTTCTTCCTCATACCGCTTCACAAAATACTTGTCGGTTCGTCCGTAAAGCTTCCAGTCAATATGGCGTGTCGATTCACCCGGATTGTAGTGGCGGTGTTCGGCAAACTCCACACTAAACCCGTGATAGGGACTCCGGTGTAACCCCGTAATAAACCCTTCCACCACCTGACGTGCAATCAGATCAATCTGATAAAGATTGCCCCATTCTTCTATCTCTGCGAGATTTTTCGTAACCCGGTTCCCTCCTTATTTCAGCAGGGCTTCAAGTTTGTTTACCAACGAACCTTTGGGTACTACACCAACTTGCTTGTCAACAACCTGCCCTCCTTTGAAAAACAATAGGGTAGGGATATTGCGGATTCCGTACTTGGCTGAAATCCCTGGGTTGCTGTCAACATCAACCTTGCCCACAACAACACGGCCATCAAATTCCGTCGATAATTCTTTAACAATAGGAGTTAGCATGCGGCATGGCCCACACCATTCAGCCCAAAAATCTACCAAAACCGGTTTACCGGCATCGATCACAACTTCCTGAAAATTTAAATCAGTTATTTCAATGGTCATGGCAAAAATATTTAATAATCTGTTTAGCTAATTTTTTGCAAAAGTACAGAATTCGAGCCGTACTTTTTAGTTATTCAATCTTAAACTCGATTTCGGAGTGATTGTTCAGATAAGCCAGAAACTCTTTGTTCAACTCAACCCGAAAACTTCTGCTGAACAAATCGATGCTGATTTTTTGTACCGACTCAAATACCTTGAATTTCAGCATAGTCTTTCCTTTATGCTTCTGAACCAAGCCAACAATCTCATTCACAAGGTTCTTGCTGATGGCATCAAGCGAAATGGTTAACGTCACGGACTTGATCATCTTTTCACCAACATCCGCTAGCAGGTTCATTTCTTTTACCTTGAAATCAAATTCACCGTCGTTAAAACGGTGGGGCTCCACCTTGCCGGTGAGCAGCACAGCATAACCGGGCTGCATATAATTCTTGAAGGTCAGATACTCGGGCGAAAAGAAAGTGAAAGTGTGAGTGTCGGAAAAATCTTCCATCGACATTCGGCCAAAAGGCTTGCCGTTCTTGGTTATTTTGTGCTCCACCGAAGTTACAATTCCTGCAACTTTAAGATCTTTACCCTTTAAAGAGGTAAGTTCTTGAAGGTCAGCGAAATTAGCATTTGTAAAATGATCTATCACCAAACGGTACTCATCTAATGGATGCGCCGATAGGTAAATGCCAACATGCTCTTTTTCCAGATTGAGCTGCTGCAGGCTACTCCAGGGTTCTGCTGGACGGGGTTCCGGCCTGGAGGGCTTAATCTCCGATAATCCGCCGAATAAACTGATCTGGCTTCCGGCATTTTCATCCTGAACTTTGGACCCGTACCTTAGTAGCAGCTCTATGAAATTCTGACCTTTATCGTCTTCAGAAAAAAACTGATACCGCTGGTATTTCGATACATTATCCAGTGCCCCGCTGACCGCCATTGCCTCAACAACTTTTTTGTTCAGGGTTTTTAAGCTGATCCGCTCCACCATATCATATATGTCCCTGAACAAGCCGTTTTTGTTACGTTCATGCACAAGGGCCTCCACAATACCTGCTCCGATACCTTTTACCGCTGCAAGCCCAAACCGAATATTACCTTGTTTATTTACCGTAAATTTCAAATAACTTTCATTTACGTCCGGACCTAATACCTGCATCCCCATCCTCCGGCACTCATCCATGATAAAGGTGATCTTTTTAATATCGTTCAGGTTACGGCTTAAAACCGCTGCCATATATTCAGCAGTGTAATGTGCTTTAATATAAGCAGTTTGAAAGGCAATTACGGCATATCCGGCAGAGTGTGACCGGTTGAAGCCGTAATTGGCAAATTCCATCATGATGTCGAAAATCTCAACGGCTTTGGCCCGGTCTACTCCATTCTTTCCCGCTCCTTCAATAAAACCGGCCTTCTCCTTCTCCATCACGTCCATTTTCTTCTTACCCATCGCACGACGAAGTAAATCAGCTTTGGCCAGCGTGAACCCTCCGATAATCTGAGCAGTTTGCATGATCTGCTCCTGATAAACCATAATTCCGTATGTATCCTTGAGTATGTCCTCAAGCCAGGGATGTGGATAAATCACCGGTTCCAATCCGAATTTACGCTTTATATATATGTTGATGAACTCCATCGGACCAGGCCGGTACAATGCGTTCATAGCGATCAGGTCCTCCAGGGTGGTTGGTTTTAAGTCTTTGAGATAAGCCCGCATACCGGGCGATTCAAACTGGAAAGTGCCAACTGTTTCCCCTTTTTGGTAGAGCTCAAAAGTTTTAGGATCTTCATAAGATATCGTGTCCATATCCAGATCGATCCCGCGAGATAACCGGATGTTCTCCAATGCATCCCTTATGATCGAAAGCGTCTTTAATCCCAGAAAGTCCATTTTCAGCATCCCCACATTCTCGAGATAATGACCATCAAATTGGGTGATCATCAAATCCGATTCCTTGGAGATCGCAACAGGAATGTGCTCAATCAGCGGATCCCTGCCAATAATCACACCGCAGGCATGAATCCCGGTTTGCCGGATCGATCCCTCCAGAATCTCTGCCATTTCCAGTGTTTTACGTATCAGGGGATCACTGCTGCTTAACTCGTTCCTGAATTCCGGAACGTCTTTAAATGCCGATTTTAAGGTGACATCGGGCCCGTCGGGAATAAGCTTGGCCAATCGGTTGGCCTCGGGCAATGGAAGGTTAATAACACGCGCAACATCACGGATAGCCATTTTTGCGCCCATCGATCCAAATGTAATTACCTGGGCAACACGTTCTTTCCCGTATTTATCCAACACATATTTCATTACCTCCTCCCGGCCGTCATCATCGAAATCAATGTCGATATCCGGCATCGATATTCGCTCGGGATTCAGGAATCGCTCAAAAAGAAGTTTATATTTTATCGGATCAATATCCGTAATACCAATGCAATAGGCCACTGCCGATCCTGCTGCCGATCCCCTGCCTGGGCCTACCGAAACATTCCGGTCGCGGGCAGCCCTGATGAAATCCTGAACGATCAGGAAATAACCGGCAAAACCCATCTTTGCAATAACACCAAGCTCAAAATCAATCCGTTCACGTATACTATCAGTTATCTCCGGATAGCGCTTCTTTGAACCTTCATGTGCCAGGTATTTCAAATACTCATCCTGACTTTCAAATTGGTCAGGAAGCTTGAACTCGGGCAGCAGCACTTTTCGGTCAAGCTCGTAATTTTCAATCTTTTCGGCTACCTTCAGGGTATTCGTAATGGCTTCAGGAGCATCTGGAAAAAGCCGGCTCATTTCTGCTTCGGTTTTAAAAAACTCCTGACCGATAAACTTCATCCGGCTGGTATCGTTAATGTCTTTTCCAGTACTCAAACAAAGTAATATGTCCTGAGCCTCAGCATCTTTTTCATTCAGATAATGAACATCATTTGTTGCAATCAGATCAACACCGTGCTTCCGGGCCAGTCTGATCAATACCGGATTAACCTGCTTTTGCTCAGGATGACCGTGATCCTGAAGCTCAATATAAAAGTCTTCACCAAATAGTTTCTTGTACTTAAGGATAACTTCCTCTGCAGCATGTTCACTGATCCGGGCAGCCCGCGGTACCTCTCCGGCCAAACAGGAGGTGCAGGCTATCAGGTCTTCATGGTACTGATGCAACAGGTCCCAGTCGATACGCGGTTTGTAGTAAAATCCCTCGAGCCAGGCTTTGGATACCATTTTTATAAGATTGTGATATCCATTGCTGTTTTTTGCTAAAAGAACCAGGTGAAACCGGCTGCGGTCTTCAATATCCGATTTATCGATCCTTCCCTTTGGTGCCAGATAAACCTCGCACCCAAGTATCGGCTTGATCTTTTTCTCCCTGGCGGCATCAAAAAAATGCTTGGCTCCAAACATGTTGCCATGATCGGTAATCGCTACTGCCGGCATCCCAAGAGATACCGCGCGGTCCATTAATCCTGCAATCGGAGTGGCTCCGTCAAGGATTGAGTACTGGGTGTGCAGATGCAAATGTACAAAGGCGCTCATTGGGGCCAAAATTAGCCACTATTAATCCTCCTGATGGCGGTGTTTAAAACTCTTTTAAAAGTTAAATACTTTTGGAGAACAGGATATTAATGGTATCTTTGCGCCACAAATTTTTTAAGCAAAAAGATTAGCTATTAATTATCAGTAAGCATGCCAGCAAAAATCAGATTAGCCAGACACGGAAAAAAATTCCGGCCGTACTACTTCATCGTAGTAGCGGATAGCAGGGCACCACGGGATGGTAAGTTCATTGAAAGGATTGGAAATTACAATCCTGTCACGAATCCTGCTACCATTGAAATTGACTTTGACAAGGCATTATCATGGTTGCAAAAGGGTGCACTGCCAACTGATACCGTTCGCTCATTGTTGCTTCAGAAAGGTGTTCTATACAAGAACCACCTGCTGAAAGGTGTCAAAAAAGGTGCTCTTACCGAAGAGCAGGTTGAACAGAAATTTCAGGAATGGGTCGCTTCAAATGACCAGAAACTGAAAAGTGCTTCCAGTAAAATGGAGGCTGACAAACGAAACGATGCAAAAAGTCGCTTTGCTGCCGAAACTAAAGTGAAAGAAGCACGCGCTGCTGCCTGGGCAAAGAAAAATGCCAAGGAAGTTGCTGCAGCTCATGCCGCCGAGGAACCCATTCAGGTTACCCTGGCTAAGCCGGCCGCTCAGTAGTCCTGTCAGATCATGGAAAAAAATCAGCTGCCCGGTTTCCCGGGCAGTTTTTTTTTGATTTTTTTTGCCAAAAATCTGAACCTGGACTGCACTTCTTTTGTGTAATATGCACATTATTTTTTCTGCTATGACAACCCGGATAAAATCAGGACTTCGTATCAGTAGCCAGGGAATGGTTTTCGATCCCTCCACCGGCGAGTCGTTTATAATCAATCCAACGGGTTTGGCTTTGCTGACACTCCTGATGGAAGGTGCCGAACCCGAAGAAATTTACAATAAACTCAGCCTGGATTACCAGGTTTCTCCAACGGAGTTCGAACGATACTTACTGGATTTTCTTTCTGTGCTGAAATCCCTTGAACTGCTGGAAAATGATTCGTGAAAAATTAACCGTTGCCGTAAGTGGCCTCAATAATACCGATAATCCAGGCCCTGGAGTTCCTGTTATCCGCGCGCTGAGAGAATCTGAAATATTTGCCCCCCGGATACTTGGTGTCGCTTATGAAAACCTGGAGCCCGGTGTTTATATGACCGGCGTGGCCGATAAGGTATATCTTTTCCCATATCCCTCACAGGGAATGGACCCTGTTCTGGCACGCTTGCAGGCTATCAACCAGGTGGATCCTATCGATGTTCTGATCCCGAATTTTGATTCAGAATTACTGCCCCTGATCAAATCGGAGAACCAGCTGACCGCTCTTGGTATTCATACTTTTTTGCCAACAATCGCCCAATATGACGAACGTCTGAAATCAAATCTCCCAGGATTTGGGTTGAAATATGATGTTCTGGTTCCTCAAAGCCAACCACTTAGCTCGGCATTGGAAATACCAAAATTGTGCCGCGAAATACCAGGCCCATGGATGGTAAAAGGGAAATTCTATGACGCCATTCTGTCTCATACTGTTGAAGAGGCTGTGGCTGCGTTTTACAAAATCAGCTCAAAGTGGGGCCTTCCTGTTGTTATCCAGGAATTTATACAGGGGACTGAAGTAAATGTTGTGGCGCTCGGCGATGGTTTTGGTAATACAATTGGCGCCGTGCCGATGCGTAAAATGTTTGTTACCGATAAGGGAAAAGCATGGAGCGGTATCACTATTTCCGATCAATACTTACTCGATCTTACTAAACGGATTATTTCCGAAACTTCCTGGCGTGGCGGCATGGAACTCGAAATGATTCGGACTTCCAATAAAAAATATTACCTGGTGGAGGTGAATCCCCGGATTCCTGCCTGGGTTTATCTGGCTGTAGGTGCCGGTCAAAACATCCCTGAAGCACTCGTACAGCTGGCTTTGGGCCGTCACCCTGAGCCTTTTACCAGTTTCCAATCCGGGAAAATGTTTATCAGGTATTCTTACGATCTTATCGTTGACGCGGAAACCCATCAGGCTTTTGCCATGAAAGGAGAACTTTAACCATGGAAAAAAAATCGTTTGAACCCCCGGTCATCAAGCGGCTACATTCTGGAATGCCCGGTAAAACTGGTCTACCCGGACGAATGGAACCCATTACCCATATCGATCACCTTTCCGTTAACACTCTCCTGCGGGATTTTGGTTCACCACTGTTTGTTCTGTCAGAAAAAACCATCCGCGAAACTTTTCGAAAAGCTATCGATGCGTTTCAATCCCGATACCCAAAGGTCCAGTTTGCCTGGTCGTATAAAACAAATTATCTCGATGCCATTTGCCGGATCTTTCACCAGGAAGGAGCCTGGGCCGAGGTGGTGTCAGGCTTTGAATACCAGAAGGCAATCAGGAATGGCATTGGCGGCCGTCAGATCATTTTTAATGGTCCCGATAAAAGCGAGCAGGACTTGATCACCGCCATCAACAACCATTCCTGCATTCATATCGACCATTTTGATGAGCTTTATACACTGATCCGCCTGGCCAATCAAACTTCCTCAAAACCAAGGGTTGCCATCAGGGTGAATATGGATACCGGAATATTCCCGAAATGGGATCGGTTTGGGTTTAATTACGAGAATGGAGAGGCCCTGGAAGCCATCAGGAAAATTGTTGAAAGCGGGAAATGTGATTTGGTCGGTTTGCATACTCATATCGGTACCTATATAACCTCAACTTCCGCTTATCGGATTGCTGCTGAAAAACTTTGCGACTTTGCTCTGGCCATTGAGGGTGAGTTTCATCAACGCATTTTGTATATTGATATGGGGGGAGGATTTGCCTCTATGAATAACCTCAAGGGCGCTTACCATAGCGCTGCCGATACAACCCCTGGCTTTGGACAATATGCCGAAGCTATAACAGGAGCTATTAATCGTGCAGGATTCGATCCCGATAAACTTCCTGTCCTCATTCTTGAAACCGGAAGGGCCCTTATTGATGATGCCGGGTTTTTAGCTGGTACGGTGCTGGCAACCAAGCGCCTCATGGACGGAAGAAAGGCAATGATTCTCGATTTTGGAGTGAACCTTCTTTTTACTGCTTTCTGGTATGACCATAGTATTCATCCGGCTCAGGAAATGACTGACTCCACTGAGGACACGGTGGTTTATGGCCCCCTTTGCATGAACATCGATATGCTCCGCGATCAGATGCAATTACCCCTCTTGAAAAAGGACGATCAAGTGGTCGTGCCTCGTGTGGGTGCCTATAATATGACCCAGTGGCTCCAGTTTATTACCTTACGCCCTAATGTGGTCCTCATCGCTTTGGACGGAAAACCCCACCTGATCAGGAAGGCTGAAACCCTGGAATATCTGATTCAAAATGAATTAACTCCTGATCATCTGTCGGTTTGAAACAAATGAAGAAAATCGGGCAACTACGCCATATGAAGTATCTGGCTGATGGATTCCTTAATTCTTATTCCCAGATATTCTTTTCAGATCATGCAGTTTTTGCCTTGCTAATCCTTCTCGTTACTTTCATCGTTCCAACTTCCGGGTTTGCCGGAATCGCCGGAGTTTGCATATCTATCGCGCTGGCACGTTGGCTAAGTTTCGATAAATACCTGATATCTAAAGGTATATATAGCTATAATACACTCCTGGTTACTCTCCCGATAGGGTTGTACTTTCGGCCGGGATGGGAATTAATTCTTCTGGTGGTGCTTGCTTCGCTGCTGACATTCTTTCTCACGGTAATCTTCCGAAGCGCATTGCTGAAATCCAATCTCCCGTTCCTCAGCTGGCCGTTTGTTATTGGATTGTGGATCGTGATGCTGGCCGTAAAACGATTCTCTTCAATCGAGGTCGGCGATCAGTCGCTGTTTGTTTGGAACCGCATCTATGAAATCGGAGGAATACCATTGGTTAACAGCGTGGAATGGCTCAACCGAATCTCCATGCCCCAGGGAATAAGAACTTACCTCATCTCATTGGGAGCTATTTTTTTTCAGTTCAACCTCATCGCAGGCATCCTGCTCGCAGCCGGATTACTCATTTATTCACGTATAGCCTTTTTACTCTCTTTAACTGGTTTCTTTACTGCCTACTTGTTTTATTCAGTGATTGGGCTAGATATTAATACGTTGAATTATAGTTATATCGGATTTAATTATATCCTTACGGCAATCGCTATCGGTGGGTTTTTCCTGATCCCATCGCTATATACTTTTCTTTGGACCATCATATTAATTCCATTGGTCACTCTGCTGGCCGTAAGTCTTGAACAATTGCTTGCTGGTACGCATTTGTCGGTTTATGCTCTGCCTTTTAACCTGGTGGTTCCTGCATTTTTATACGTTCTCCAACAGCGTAAAAGTACACCTTCAGGCTTGCAACCGGTTATCGTTCAGCATAATTCACCGGAGAAAAATCTTTATGCATGGTCCAATTACCATAACCGTCTCAGCCACAAAGCAGGGCTTCTTTTTCGATTGCCAGTTTGGGGAAAATGGAAAGTGAGCCAGGGACATAACGGTAGTTTAACCCATCAGTCCGATTGGCGCTTTGCCTGGGATTTTGTTAAAGAAACTCCGGAAGGCAATACATTCAAAGGAAATGGTTTAAAACTAGATGATTATCAATGCTTTGGCATGCCTGTTTTCCCAGCCGCCGAAGGGGTGGTTGATTCAGTGGCGGAAGGTATTCCTGATAACTCTCCGGGTGATATTAATACGCATCAAAACTGGGGAAACAGCATTGTGATCAAACATGCACCCAGTCTTTATTCCAAATATTCACATCTGAAATCAGGAACCATCCGGGTGAAAACCGGCGATTATGTGTTCACAAATTCGGAAATGGCCCAGGTAGGAAATTCCGGACGATCCCCTGAGCCACATCTTCATTTTCAATTTCAGGCGGAACCAAATGCCGCAGCTGCTACAATCGATTATCCTTTCGGCTATTACCTGCTCGATAAGAATGGCAACCTTTCTCTGAGAGCATATGACCGGCCATTAGAAAATGATGTGGTATCAAATCTGATTACCGATAATTTGCTTAAAAAAGTCCTTCACTTTATTCCAGGACAAAAGATCGGGGTGCTTTTTGCAAATGATGGATCATTGGTGGAGAAAAAAGCAGAATGGGAGGTTCATACCGATAATTATAATAACTCTTACTTTTATGACCGTCAGGGAAATGCTACCGCCTGGTTTGTAAATGATGGACAGTTGTTTTATTTCACTCACTATGATGGGCCAAAAACCAATCCGCTTTTTATATTCTTTCAGGCATGCTTCCGTATACCATTATTGTTCAACAAACAAGTAACAGTCACTGACCAGCTGCCAATACCGACAAGTTCCACCGGATGGATACGATGGCTACAGGACTGGTTTGCACCGTTCTATATTTTCCTGAAAACTGAATATTCACTCATTTTTCAAGAAGCCGATGACCTGCTCGATCCATCATCTTATACCCTCAGTGCCCAATTAAAGCATCAGGTTTTTAAAAAGACCAGAAGCGTTAAAGATTTTCGTATTCAATTCACCCACCACCTCACCATCCACATCTCTTCCCCCCACCTCAAGTTGACAACTTTAAACCCAAATCACCCATGAAACCACCCATCTACTTGAAGTTGTCAACTTTAAAGTTAAAGTCAACTTTAATCCTATTCCTCCTTCTCCCCCTCACCTCTCCTTCCCAAAATCCACCTTCCTTCAACCAGATCGATAGCCTCTCCTACAACGCTTATCTCGCCAGCGATTGGAAAAAAGTGCTCCAGTACTCCAATCAGGGGTTTAATGCAGGATACGATTATTATTTCCTCAGAATGAGAGCCGGATTGGCGGAACTCAACAGGAAATTTCCGGTCCGGGCAGCTAAACATTTTCGTAAGGCTTTGGCATTCAGTGCTAACGATCCTTATGCAGTGGAATATCTCTATTCTTCCTTACTTTTTTCAGGAGATTGGGCAGAGTCGCGGTTATTAGCTGCTGACAGCCCGCCGGAAATCAGGAAAAAAATTGGCATTGCAGACAAGCGGCTGATCAGTAGCGCTTTTGTTGAAACCGGATATATGTTCAATCCTAACGCTGATTCTATAAAAGCTTATCAACCGGATGCCGAATTATCCCATTTATATATGGTTCCATCCTATTGGTATCTTTCAGCCGGCATCAATCTGGAAGCAGGTAAACGGTTTTCAGCTGTTATTTCTACGAACATAATCAGTTTCACTGCCATTCAACAATTCCTGATTCCGGGCCAAGCATCGCTGATTTATGATGTCCCTTTCGATCAACGGGCCATCTATCTGGCTGGAAGTTACTATGTTGGAAATGGTTTTCACCTTACTTTGGCTGGCCAGGCTCTTTCCTATACACTACCTTTATACATTTGGGAACCGGGTGATGCCGGTGGACAATATGTTCAAAATGCTTTTACTTATACCGATCTTGCCTTTAACCTGGCAATCAGAAAACGCTTCCCTTGGGTAGCAATTGGCTTAGCCGCCGATTTTAACCGATTTAAAAATCTATGGTACAGGCAAGAACAGGCCGATTTTACTCTTTACCCGTCCGGCAATGTAAATACCTGGCTAAAACTGGAGGGAACCTTGCTCTCCGATAGTATTAGTCCCTCCGGCAGGATGATCACGCATGCCTCGGTTGGCCGTAAAATCTGGGGGAAGCTTTGGATCGAAGGCGATTATTATTATGGCGATATCCGAAATTTTTCGGAACAAAACGCTTATGTCGTTTTTACCAACTTCGATAAAATAAAAAAACGAATGGGGATCAACTTGTTGGCATACAAAATCATACCGCATCTCGATCTATCCTTTCGATATCAATATACACTGAGGTCCGCTTCATGGCAGACCTATCTGAATTCTGAATATATTGGCGACCAATTCCGGGATTATCCCGTTCATAGTATTATAGGAGGTTTAACATGGCAATTTTAGTCAAAAAAATATTTCTACTATTCATGTTAACGACCCCCATTGTCGGGGCAGGCGCGCAGAGTTTCGATAAGCAGAGAACGGCATTCCGCAATAGCTACACCCAGGAAAATTCCGGCGATTATCAGGGTGCAGTCAATTCCGTTAAATCAGTTTACGACGATGCCTCTTATGAAATTAACCTGCGGCTCGGTTGGCTGAGTTTTAAATCAGGCGATTTTAAGCAGTCTGAAGCTTATTACCGGAAAGCCGTCAGTCTGCGTCCTTATGGAATTGAAGCACGCCTCGGATTGGTATTCCCCCTTACTTCCATGGGAAACTGGACACTGGTGAATTCGGTTTATGAGGAAATTCTTGCCATCGATGATAAAAACTCCATTGCAAACTACCGTTACGGCATAGTGGCGTATGGCAGGCAGGACTACGTTAAGGCCGACAAGTTATTCTCCAAAGTCGTGAATATTTATCCGTTCGATTATGACTCCCTGGTCATGCTGGCCTGGACCAAATTGAAATTGGGAAATACTCTTGAGGCAAAGGCCCTCTTTCAAAAGGTTTTACTCTATTCGCCCGATGATGCTTCAGCTATCGAAGGATTGTCCAACATTCGTTAAATAAAATCACACTCAAAATTTCTGCAAATTGTTCTCAATAACTGACCAGATCGAATCAGAAGCCTTCGAAACCGGTAGGGTGGTAAAGGTTCATGGTGTAAGCGGAAAACTGGTTATACGCATGATCAGACCAGTAGGCGATATATTGGATTTTCCTGAATGGCTCTTTATTCGGATCGATGGTGGTCTGGTACCTTTCGCTGTTATGGATGAGTCCGTATTTCAAAAAGATCCCAATAATATCGTGGTGGGTTTACAGGATATCAATACTCAGGAAAAGGCTACCGCTATGGTAGGGCTATCATGCTTTCTGCATGGCTCCTGGACTGATTGGTTTGAGCCCACCCGGAAGGAAGCGGATTCTTTAACCGGATTTGAAGTAATCGATGAAGTATCTGGCAGAACAGGCACTGTAACCGGATTTGAAGATATCCCCGGAAACCCGCTTCTTGAACTGCAAATCGATGGAAAAAAAGCACTGCTCCCCTTGAATCCCCAGTTTGTTGTTTCAACCGATACCCGTAACAGAAAACTCATCCTGAGAATACCGGAAGGCCTGCTGGAACTTTGATACAACCTGTAGAGACGCAATTATGCCTCTTTCATGTAACTGACCTATAAAGTACCCACCCCAACCCCTCCCTGAAAAAGGGAGGGGCTCCTCTCCGATGTAAATTTGGAGCTCATTCCCCCTCCCTTTTTCAGGGAGGGGGCCAGGGGGTGGGTACTTTAAACGCCTATGCACGAATAGTTTGCGGGTTATTAGGTTTGGGGCAAAATGGCGATATGCAGGCGGACTCTACACGCTACCCTCTGGTCAACATCAAGGTCTGATCATCTCCATCTCACCGTCGTTTCCCAATCTTACAACGGTTGATGGCGTGCCCGGCCGGAAATCATCCTGTCGCCACATGACCACATAATCAACTAATCCGGCAAATTCCTTAGGGATATCTATGAACAGTTGTGGAGGCATTTCATGGCTTCGGTTAGCAGATGAAGAAACGATCGGCTTGCCAAACTGGCGGATTAAACTCAGACAGAATGGATCTTTGGGGAGCCGGATGCCGATCGAACCATCAGATGCCGGAAGATTAGCTGCAAGATTTTTGGCATGCGGAAAGATCAAGGTAAGCGGATCAAGCGTTTCCGCCATCACCTCCCACGTAAGATCCGGAGTGTCTTCAGTATAGCTTTCGGCCATTTCAATATCAGAAACCAATATCAGCATACTTTTGCCTGATGGCCTCTCCTTGATCTGGTATACCTTTTCAACGGCTTCTGCATTGGTGGCGTCGCAACCAATCCCCCAAATAGTATCGGTGGGATATAAAATTACACCGCCATTATTCAATACAGCAACCGCTTGCATCAAATCGGCAGGATCCCAATTCGTATTATCGTTGACTTCCATATAGTTGACGAAGATAATAATATTTCTTCCAAACGTATAACGCTGAAAATCTTGCCACTTGCCAACCAGCCTTCCCGTCCAGAAATCCAAGAAGTATGTAATATTCTCTATACCAGCGCCATATACTATGAAAAGCCGCCGAACCTATACCAGCCTTGACGCCTTTGTCAAAATGAAATTTTGCAGATACTCTGGCAAATTGCTCCGTTTTTACCTTATGTTCTTCCAGCGTTCGAACGGTCCAATGCAATAAGTCACCCTTTAATCTGGATACGGAACTGCCTTCACTCATGGCGATATAATCATGCGGATCCATTCCGGTCCATGCGGCTTTCCTGCGGTCAAACAGGCGGAGCTTCCGATCAGGATACCACGAAGTATGGCGCATCCAGTGCCCGCAATAATTGTTTCTGCGGTTAAACAGGTAACCATCATGGCTCCAGTCTTCTTTAACCATTTTTACTGAATTCCTGGCCTCCTCCGATAGTGCTTCATCAGCATCAAGCGACAACACATAATCATAAGTGACCAGCTTTAATGCACGGTTTTTTTGTGAAACGTAACCATCGAAAGCATGCTGCTCAAAACGAACGCCTTTTTCCCGGCATATTTTCTCTGTGAGGTCGTTACTGAATGAGTCTAAAACCAATACTTCATCCACAATATCCATTACCGATTCCAGGCATCTACCGATATCCCTTTCTTCGTTGAACGAAATAATTACAGCTGAAATCTTTTTCATAGTAATGGGTGCAGTACCAAAAATTGGAAGGAGCAATCAGGTTGGTCTATGTTATGTTAAACTCCCTTAATGCTTCGTTGAGTGCTGTTTTTAAATCAGTTGATGCCTTACGTTGACCGATAATCAAGGCGCAGGGAACATGAAACTCACCGGCAGGGAATTTCTTGGGATAAGTTCCGGGAATGACTACCGATCTTGGCGGCACATATCCTCGGTATTCAGTAACTTTTTCACCTGATACGTCAATAATCCGGGTGGATCCGGTGATAACTACATTGGCTCCGAGCACTGCTTCACGTCCAATCCTTGCCCCTTCCACCACAATACATCTGGATCCGATAAAAGCATGATCTTCAATAATTACCGGAGCTGCCTGCACAGGCTCCAGAACACCGCCAATGCCAACACCACCGCTTAAATGTACGTTTTTCCCTATTTGTGCACACGATCCCACTGTTGCCCAAGTATCTACCATCGTTCCTTCATCTACATACGCACCAATGTTAACATACGATGGCATCATGATTACCCCGGGAGCCAGATAGGCTCCATATCGTGCAACCGCTTGAGGAACCACCCGCACCCCCTGGCTTGCGTAATCATGCTTAAGGGGTATTTTATCGTGGAATTCCAACGGACCGGCCTCCATGGTCTCCATTTTCCTCGTTGGAAAATACAGAATAACTGCTTTTTTAATCCATTCATTTACAACCCATTCATCTCCTGCTGGTTCCGCAACCCGCAACAATCCTTTATCTAATTCAGCTATTACCATTTCAATGGCTTCCCGGTAAATAGGTAAATTAAGCAGGGTGCGATCTTCCCAAACCTGCTGTATAAGTGTTCTTTTTGATTCCATCCTGATTTTCTTTGAGGTTCAAAGATAGCGGAATACACCTGTTTTTTTATAATTTGCACCACTATCGCTGATAAACCGGTTAAATCTATGAAGTTATGAACTCATCATTAAGGAAATTGTTTCATTTGCTTTGCCTGCTGATTTTTGCTACACCTTTGACTATGATTGCACAAACTGATTTGAAATACCAGATTCCACCAAAAGACCTTGTCGCCGTGGTGGATGCACCCGCAACTCCGGGTATGCAAATAGATCCTTCAGGAAAAATTGCACTCTTTTTAACCCGATCCGAAAACCCGACTATCCAGGATTTTGCGGATGAGATGCTCCGGTTGGCCGGCCTAAGGATCGATCCTGCAATCAATGCCGGCAGTCGGCCATCCTACTCAGTGGATATGGAACTGATGGATTTGAAAACACTCGAAAAGAAACGGTTTGCCGGTTTGCCGGAGCCCTTAAAGATCATGCAGCTCTCATGGGCACCCGATAGCCGTGGCTTCACTTTTTTACAGATTGCACCCAACGGGCTCTATTTGTGGTATGCCGATGTGTCAACTTTGATGACCAAAAAACTGAGCGACCGCCCTGTAAATGGTCTCTTGGGTTCCATAACAACATGGTTGCCAAATTCATCAGGTGTTATCTGCCGGATGATTCCTGCTGATCGCGGTAAGCGACCCGCTACCTCTCCTGTTCCCACGGGCCCGGTAATTCAGGAAACAACCGGTACCAAAGCAGCAGTGCGTACCAATCAGGATATGCTCACCAGTCCGCAGGATGAAGCACTATTTGATTATTTTGGACAGGCGGAGCTGATCCAGTTTAACCTCGATGGAACCTTTCGCAATATTCTGCCAAAAGGAATGTATTCCAGGTTTGATGTGGCCCCTGGCGG
The DNA here is from genome assembly GCA_903919925.1 of uncultured Bacteroidota bacterium. Lineage (GTDB taxonomy): Bacteria > Bacteroidota > Bacteroidia > Bacteroidales > UBA12481 > UBA12481. The sequence continues at coordinate 16,727 of CAIXKO010000547.1, forward strand.
GGAATATCTTCTAACGGGAAGAATCACAAAACCTTATTCCTATCAGGTTGGTTATTCTGACTTTCCATCGGTTGTGGAGATTTTTGAAATGAACGGAAAATTGGTTCGGGAGCTTTTTAAAATCCCGTTGATGGAAAACGTGCCTACCGGCTATGATGCCACAGCCCCGGGTCCGCGGAGTATATCGTGGCGCGCCGATGCTCCGGCCAGTATATATTGGGTGGAGGCTCTCGATGGTGGCGATCCTAAAAAAGATGTTCCCCATCGCGATCTGGTTTTCCGGATCGATGCCCCGTTTACCGGTTCACCTGTACCTCAGTTGAAAACACGACTTCGCTTTAAAGGTGTCTCCTGGGCCCGTAACGATCTGGCTGTTATCCGACAGGCCTCATCCAAAACCAAACAGGAAATTACCTCATTCTTCAATCCTGGAAATCCTGCAACTGAACCACGCTTGGTTTGGGATCGCTCCTCAGAAGACAAATATGGTGATCCTGGCGATTTTGTTACGACCAGCATCCGTGGACGTTCAATATTATTGATCGCTGAAAATGGGAATGCACTGTTTCTTACCGGTTCCGGCGCTTCAGCAAATGGAGATCAGCCGTTTTTGGATAAACTGGAAATAAATACATTAAAAATCAAACGGTTATGGCAGTCTGAAGCTCCTTATTATGAGTCTGTGGCAAAAATCCTTGATCCTGATAAACTTCTGATACTTACTAGCAGGCAATCCGTTACTGAACCTCAGAATTTCTTTTTTCGAAACCTGAAAGCAAAAAGAGGTACTCAGCCTGTTCAAATAACCAGGTTTGTTAACCCTTATCCATTTATGGATGGTGTTAAAAAGGAACGGATTACCTATTACCGCGCCGATGGTGTACAGCTCAGTGCTACTTTGTATACACCGGCCGGTTGGTCAAAATCCGACGGACCCTTGCCAACTCTTCTTTGGGCTTATCCGGTAGAATATAAATCGAAATCAGCGGCAGGCCAAATAAGCGGATCTCCTTATACGTTTACACGGCTAAGTGCAAGCTCGGCAGTTCCCTTTGTAACCCAAGGTTATGCGGTTCTCGATAATGCAGCGTTTCCTATTGTTGGCGAAGGGGATGCGGAACCCAATGATACCTTTATCGGGCAGTTGGTTGCAAACGCAAAGGCAGCTATCGATAAAGGTGTGGAAATGGGAGTTGTTGACCCGAAACGAGTGGCTGCGGGCGGCCATTCCTATGGTGCTTTTATGACAGCTAATCTGTTGGCTCATTGTGATTTGTTTGCTGCGGGGATTGCCCGGAGCGGAGCATACATGAGATCCCTTACTCCTTTTGGATTCCAATCGGAGCCGCGTACCTACTGGGAAGCCACCGATTTGTATAATAAAATGTCACCTTTCAATTATGCCGATAAAATTAAAACTCCGCTGCTCATGATTCACGGGATCGCCGATAATAACCAGGGAACCTTTCCCATCCAGAGCGAACGCCTCTATGCCGCCCTCAAAGGACTTGGAGCAACGGCCCGTTTGGTGCTCCTTCCGCTTGAAAGCCATGGATATGCCGCCCGCGAAAGCCTTTTGCACATGCTGTGGGAAATGAATACCTGGATGGAAAAATATGTGAAGAACAAAAAGTAATCTGCCGTTTAATCCATTCATCCATGACTCCAAATATTAATTTTCCTGCCACCTCATCAATGTCGGGCAATCTCACTCTCCTGCCAACTCTCGTTGATATTTTCAATGCCCATAGCCGGATAAAGCCATTTATTCACCGCACGCCGGTTTTTACCTCTTCCAGTATCAACCAAATTCTCGGAGCTGAGTTTTATTTTAAATGTGAGAATTTTCAGAAAGTTGGAGCATTCAAGTTCCGGGGAGCAACCAATGCAGTGCTTTCCCTTTCTCCACAGGAATTAGCTTGTGGGGTGGGGACCCATTCATCGGGAAACCATGCTGCGGCTTTAGCCCTGGCTGCCCGAAATGCGGGGGTACCAGCTTACATCGTGATGCCCGGAACCGCTCCTGAAATCAAGAAAATTGCAGTAGCGGGTTATGGCGGAATTATTTCGTATTGCGAACCAACTTTGGAAGCCCGGGAATCCATGATGGCAAAGGTTCAGATGGAAACCGGTTGCACCTTTATCCACCCTTTTAACCGGTTTGAAATTATCGCGGGTCAGGGCACAGCTGCGGTGGAACTTCTGGAAGATTATCCCGATCTCGATATCATCATGGCGCCAGTTGGTGGTGGTGGACTTCTCAGTGGTACTGCCATCGCTGCAAAATCGATGAACCCGGATATCACCGTTTGGGCCGGCGAACCTGAAAATGCAGATGATGCCTTCCGATCCTTATCAGCAGGGTCAATCCAGGAGGCGGTACCTCCCAACACTATCGCCGATGGCCTTCTTACCTCACTCGGATCTCTTACTTTCAAAGCGATTAACAACCACGTTAATAGCATCTTACTCTGCCCCGAGGTTATCATCACCCAGGCGATGCGTTTGGTGTGGGAACGTATGAAAATTATTATCGAACCCAGTTCTGCCGTACCGCTCGGTTCTCTCATGTCCAATCCCGACAAAGGCTGGAAAAATAAAAAAATTGGAATTATACTCAGCGGCGGAAATTGCCACATTGCCCTCACCTGACTTTTTCCTTCATGCCCCTTGCCCTCTTCCCCTATTCTTCCCCTCCAAGCCTGATCCTGCAGCTCACCGGCCGATGATCTGAAAACTTTATCTTACCGATCTGATAATTGCTGGAAACCATCTCCTTGGAGTGAAGTATATAATCAATGCGCAGCGGAGCCTTCACGTTTGGAAAAGTTATCCCCAGCCATCTTCCGCCGGATCGGAAACTGTCAAAAAGGTTTCGTCCGATCTTATGCGTGGTGTAACTGACCGGCGTATCGTTAAAATCACCGCAAACAATAACTTTATAAGGAGAGTGATCTATGTTATTCCTCACCTGGTCAGCCTGGGTGCTCCTCTTCACGTAGGCAACCCGCATCCGGTTGGCAATCTCGGTGATCTTGTCCCTGGGAATCCTGGTTTTATTGGTGGTGGTGTCGATCCATTGAAATTCGTCGCGATCAAAATGGATCGATTCCAGATGATTGTTGTATACCCTGATCGTATCAGATCCTATTTGGATATCAGCATATAACATCATGTTTTTAGTGTCCTCAAAATGCTCGTGACCACTGCTGAGTATTGGAAACCGACTAAAAATGGCTACCCCGTGCTTGCGGTTTTGAGAGGCGAAGTTGTATTCTATTGCGGTATAGGGAAGAAAAGGAATCTTGCTCTTAATGAACTCGATCGAGAATTTTCCGGGGTCCTGCAATGCAAATTCCTGGAAACATAGAATATCTGGTTTTAAATCATTTACGTAGGAAAGAATACCATCACTTTGATCTTTGAGTTTCGACCAGTAATGTGCTATATCAAAAAGCCTGACATTATAAGTCATTACCCTGATTGAATTTGTACCCTGATCAACTGGAGCTGACCGCCCTGGGATCTGGAAGGTGTGGATAATGGAACTCCACCCTAAAATGATCAGGATAACAGGAATAATAACTGATTTACTCCGTAGCAGTAGAAATACCAATACAAAAACAAACTGTGTAACAATGAGCACAGGAAAAAGTAATCCAAAAAACGCCAATGGCCAAAAACTGGCCGGACTGACCAATTGGCTTAGAAAGCAGGCTATTAAAGGAATTGCGGTGAGCAGATAAATATAAAAAAATACTTTACGCAGTGCTTTGAACATGCTTCTATCGTTTGCTGGATTTGAAAAGTGTCTCCTTCTCTTCTTTCGATAATCCCTCATAACCATTTCTGGCGATTTTGTCAAGAATCTGATCAATTGACCGTTGTTCAGCTGCCCGTCGGGCGTTGTATTCTAAATCTGTTTCTGGTTTTCCGGAAGGTCTTTTATACTTAACCTTCATTTCAGGGCGTCGTTTAAATAAACTGAACAAATTGTCCATCAATCGGCTAAAACCTTTCGAAATGTCTTTCCCCTGCCGCAATTGTGTTGCATAAAGGAACCCAAAAAAAGCTCCGCCAAGGTGAGCCAGGTGTCCGCCGGCATTACCCGAGGGGATGCTCACAATATCGATGAAAATGGTTACCAGTGCGATATACTTCAATTTAACCGGTCCCAAAAACATTAATTGGATAGTGTAATCTGGTACGTAAAATGAAATGGCTACCACAATTGCCAAAACGGCCGCTGATGCGCCCAGTGCAACAGATTGTGATAGTGATTCTTGAAATGCCGGAAATAAATTGAACGCTAAAACGTAAACCAAACCACCCGCAAAGCCTCCGATCAGGTAAACCGATATCAACTTTTTGGGATTCAGATACTCCAGGAAAATCTTACCAAACCAATACAACCAGAGCATGTTGAACAGGATGTGAAAGAAATCATAATGCAAAAACATGTAACTGATTATGGTCCAGGGCTTTTTAAGAATCAAGGCCGGATCGGCAGGAAGTGCCAGATAACTCAATACCAATTGTTCCAGGTTTTCCTGCTTGAAAAGGAAAAAGAATACACCAAGAACCTTAAGAAATAGAAAAACGCCGACATTAATCATGATCAGCTGAGTAAGCGTGCCCCGCTGTCTGAAGGTTCTTTTTAAATCGTCGAAAGCATTCATAATCAATAAAATTGCTGTCGTTTATTACGGTTCCAGTACTTGATCAGGAAAAAACCAAAAATCATGCCACCTAAATGTGCAAAATGGGCAACATTGTCACCGGGCTGATTCCAGATCGCCGATACGAATTCAATTGCACCGTATCCCAGCACAAACCATTTGGCCTTTATTGGAATCGGGGGAAATAAAAGCATCAGCTGTGTATTCGGGAATAGCATTCCAAATGCGAGCAAAACCCCAAAAACGGCACCCGAGGCTCCAACCGTTGGAATGTTCATCCGGTGCTGCATCAGCTGCCTGATATATTCAGGTGCCTGCTCCAGATACCCTGGGTTATTCGCATCCGAGGCCCAGCTTGAAATAAAATCGGAAACCTGTGATTGAAACTCAGGAAACCTATGCTTGACAAATTCGGCAAATGTGTCCGGTGATAATGTGTTGATAACAGCTTGTGCTTCATTTGCCATCGATCCTATGGATAAGGCATTTACCAGCAAATGCAGACCTGCCGCACCTAATCCGGTTACAAAATAATACACCAGAAAACGCCTGCTTCCCCAAACTGACTCCAGTACCCGGCCAAACATCCAGAGGGCAAACATGTTGAAGAAAATATGAGACAGGCTGCCATGCATAAACATGTGGGTGATCAACTGATAGGGCTGGAATAGCTCTGAACCTGGATAGTACAACCCCAGGTATTTAACCAGATCAATCCCGCTACCTGCCAATAATGTGGTGGCTAAATATAATATTACGTTAATTATCAATAGGTTAAGCACCGCAGGTGGCATTGAACCCTCCCGGGCTCCAAATCGTTCAAACATAAAACCTCCAATAGTTTAGACAAAACAAATAACAAAACACAAATAACAAAACACAAATAACAAAACACAAATAAAAACCAAAACCAAAAAACAAAAAAACCAAAACCAAAAACCCAAAACGCTACCACCCCCTCACTTCCTCACCCCCTCACCTCCTCACTTCCTCACTCTCTACCGTTCTCCCGTTCTCCCGTTCTCCCGCTCTCCCGTTCTCCCGCTCTCCCGCTCTGTCGTTCTCCCGTTCTCCCGTTCTCCTGCTCTGTCGTTCTCCCGCTCTGTCGTTCTCCCGCTCTGTCGCTCTCCCTTCCTCAATCCTCATGCAAACCTTTTCTCAATCTCATCCATCTGTAAAATCGTCAGCACCGGTTTACCCCCGGGTGTAAATTGTGGCTCGCGGCAAGCAAAAAGCCTGTCAATCAGCCCCTGTACTTCCTCATCATGCAGCGAGCGGATAAAAGAAAGAGATGAAACGCGTGCAGCTGTTTTAGCAACTTGCTCACTATACTGATGGACCAAATCAGGTGTTTCATTCTTTAGTTGCTCTAATAATCCCTCTATCAGTGCTTTAGGATCACTGGCATCAACCGAAGCCGGCACTGAACTCATAATAACACTCTGGCCACCGAAAGGTTGAATATCGAAACCAATAGCTGTCAGTTCGTCACGAACATC
>CAIXKO010000548.1 GCA_903919925.1 uncultured Bacteroidota bacterium
CTCAATGCTTACACGATTGATACTCTTTAAAAAGGTTCACTATTGGCGATAGAAATATATCCCTCATAATAAGTTTGTTATAATTCTTAGCCTGGCAGTCGGTCTGATGGGAGGTCTGGCAGCGATTATACTTAAGAACACTGTATCTTATACGCATGAGTTTCTTACTCATGGCTTTGCAGCCAAGAAGTTTAATCTTCTTTATCTCGCATATCCATTCATTGGGATGCTACTCCCGGTGATTTATGTTAAGCTATTTGTCCGTGAGAATACCGGCTATGGCATTAGTCGTATCCTATATTCTATATCCAAGAATAACAGTATTTTACGATCTTACAACACCTATTCATCAATGATCGGCTGCAACAGTGTTTATCATTAGCTTTTAGATAATTTAACTGGCTATTTCAATTTCTCAGGGAGCTATTCAAACAATATCCAAAATTCAGTTTATTCATGGAAACAACTGAAAATGAATTATCAAAATGCTACACCATAATAGCGAAACACAAAGAACCAGTGACAATATCATTCCTCCTAAAGAGGAGTGTTTTAGGGCCTGGATAGTATAAAACAATGAAAAAAGTGTTCCTGCAAGAACAAAAAATGACAGGTATACAACAGTCCTTGCTTCATTCACTAAACCAACTAAAAGCAGGTCACCATGATTATTTCCGGTTTTCACGATTAACCAAATCAACCCTGAAAAAAGCAATAAGGCCAACAGGGCAGAAATCCTGGTCACAATATTTCGGATTCGTACCTGAGGATTGGATTGGTCGCTTGTCTTTTTGAAGAGGTTTATTAATGCTGAAACAATGGATATGATAAAACTCAAGGCCAACAGAGCAACACCCCCGAGCAGATACCATCTTTTTTCCATTAACATTTGCTGTCCCATCGTAGCAATTCGGGGATTGTAATACATTTTTGTTACCCAGTTGATGGGATTCGCTTCCATGTTTCCAATGCAATCAAAGCCAGGGGCTGCCAGAGGATCATTCAAAAAATTACATCCAATGCTTTTGGCACATTCAGTATTGCGTGTCAGTCCATGTCCCCGTCCCGGAAATTCAAACAGAAAACTATTTGGTAATAATTGCTTTAATAAATGTGCATCTGAGGGAGGAGTGATCGGATCCATACTGCCTACCAAAATCAGGGCAGGTATTACACTGAAAACAGTCCGTGTTTCCAAAGAGTCCTGTCCGATGAAATCAAGCTGTTTCATCATCAGGATTGTATTGTCAAAATAATTTAATGCATCATGCAGGGGATCATGCGGTTCTGTTTGAAAGTCACTTAAAATACGGCCATTGTCATATTTCATTACCGTGACAAACATAGCATCCGAATTATCAAGTGTTTTATCCAGCAACTGAGGAGTGAGGTTATTAAATATGTCTTTATTTCTTTCTTCGATTCCTTTTATCAACCAGGGGATAAGGGGATAATATGCCGGAGAATAAAGCATCTGCTGAATGGCGAGGTGCATGTCCTGAAAGTTGAGATATACGAAGCCATCCGGACCATTTTTATATTTAACCGTCAGGGGATTATCTTTCAAAGAATTCATAGCGTTGTAAAACCGCTCTTCCAAATCGGGAAAAGCATCGTGGCATGCGGGATTTTCTTTGCAGGCCTTGAAGAATGCATCAAGTGACCGTTTATATTTTATTATCTCATCCCCCCATGCCGCTTCACCCATCGGGACCGGTGAGTCCAGGATGGCACAACGAATTGACTCCGGGTAATCGCGCATATACGTTTGCGCAACCCATGTGCCATATGAAATCCCCCATAAATTCCATTGATGAATACCCAGGGCAATTCTCAACATTTCCAGGTCTTTTACTACCTCAGCAGAATTGTAATTGCTGATGTTTATACCTTCAGCTTTCAGTTTATTAAAGCAGTCCGAAAGCTGCCTTAACGTTTTCTTTGTTGCTTCAGGTGGAGTGAGGTTCTCAGCTATGATTTGTGAGAGTGTTTCCTGAAATTCCGGGCAAAAGGCCGGCTCTGAAAACCCGATCCCACGAAAGTCCATCAATATGATGTCACGGTTTTGGCTGAAAGGATGATTCTTGAAAGCATTAATCCTGGCAGATGATAGTGCTATTCCACCGGGACCTCCGTGCAGGTAAATGATAGGATCCCGTTGGGGGTTGGCATTTGCGGATTTGATCAATACAAATGCGAGCTTAAGGAACCGACCATCAGGATTATCATGATTTTCAGGCACTGTGAGAAAAGCAAATTGAATTCTGGGATCATCCTTTAAGGATTGACAATCATCAAGAATACAATCAGAGTATTCAATTACAGGCTTAAAAACCTGGGCTGAAATTGGCAGTGATGAAATCACCGCCACCAAAATGTACAGTAAAGTCTTCATTTTGAGTAGATTTTGATATTTGGTGGAGTTGATTTCATTAAAGAACTGATGGCATGGTCTAAAATTCATGTCGTTACTATCAAAGGTATGGAACTTTAGAATATAAAACTCAAGCGGTATGATTTCTATCGTGGGTAAGAATTACCTTCTTTTTGATAACCTGGATAAAACGGTCAGGATAC
>CAIXKO010000549.1 GCA_903919925.1 uncultured Bacteroidota bacterium
TCAAAAACACTGTCGATGAGCGATTCATACTCCTGCAAAGAGGTGAATTTTTTGCCGTAAGCGCTCATTTTGGTGTTCATTTTATCGAAGCAAAAGAAGCTGCAATATTTGTCGTAAACGAACAGTCGATTGAAGTTGCAGTTGCCTTCATTTTTCACATCCCTTGGATTAGTGGTATTATACTCCATGATCAGGCAGGCATCGATTCCGGCCTTGTTTTTCAGAACATCTTCATAATAACCACTTTGATGGGCGGTTGCGATTTTATGGGATAGCGTGGCATAAGTATTTTCATTGAGGTCATTGATGCCATACAGATCTTTTGCTCCAATCAGAACTGACCTACCATAAGCTGTGGTCCGGGTATTGGGCCATCGGGTTTTAATGACTTCCCATTTTGCCGAAGGGGAGGAATCTTTATTTTTAAATATTTTATAAATCTCTTCCGGAGCAACACCCGAAGAGATTAGATCCTCGAGTTGATAATTTGTAAACAGGCAACTAAAATCTGCCGATGAGGCAAGTGCATCCTTTTCACTCATGATATGCTCATGCGTGTCGATCAATTTTACGGCATAGACAGCATCATGAATTCGTTTTTCGAATCCGGATTTGGGAACGTTGCCGGGCAGGGTTTGGTATTCCTGAGATTTGGCCACTCCGCAGAATAGCGAAAGCATTAGGAAAAATAGATAATGCACTTTCAAAATCATTCCGGTTAAATTCAATTATTGCGGTAAGAAAAAGATTTTACCGTAGCGGACGCACTGTCAGAAATAGTACATCATGGTGAATAACTTGTCTTTAGGTACCCACCCCCTGGCCCCCTCCCTTTTTCAGGGAGGGGTTGGGGTGGATACTTAAAGATAAGTTATTTAGAAGAACGCAGAGAAAGCGCAGAGGGCCGCAGAGAAAATATAGTCCGTTTACTTTTTCAGCGCATAAACGCCTACGCCCACCAGATAAACCATAGCTGCTACTAAAACGAGGAAACCTGCCCTAACGCCGGCGCTGGTGCTGACGAGGCCCATTAACGGTGGCAAAAATGCACCTCCGGAAACGGCCATAATCATGAGGCCAGAAATTTCATTGGAGCGATCCGGCATTTTTTCCAGTGCAATAGTAAAAATCAGCGGGAAGAGGTTAGCTGAACCGAGACCTACCATAAATATCGCAATTTGTGCAATCAACAGGGAAGGGGCAATCAGCATACAAACCAGGCTCACCAATGCCACAACGGCTGTGATTACCAGGAAGACGCGTGCGGATATCCAGTTTAAAATAACGGCACCTGAGAAACGGCCAATCATTAAAGCAGTGAAATAGAGGCTGATACCAAGCGATGCTGTTTCGAGTGTAAGACCATACTGAGTTTGGAGGAAGTTGGCAATATTGGAGTTCATTCCCACATCGGATCCTACAAGCATAAAGATACCAAGCGCCATGAGCAGGATGAAATTATTTTTCAGCAGACTAAAGCAGCTCTTAAAGGTTGCGGCGGCATGAGTGGATTTGGTTTCTTCGATCTGGGTAAAATAAAGCCATAATACAGCTAATAATGAGGTTATTGCATAAACGGCAAAAACCAGTTTCCAATTCCCGAAGCTCGATGCCATAAAGGCAGTAATTGCAGGTCCGAGTAAGGAAACGATAGCCTTTATGAATTGGGAAAGGCTCATGTAGCTCGAGTACTTTTCGCGCGGGGAAACATCGTGCAATAAAGGATTGGCGGATACCTGAACAATGGTATTCCCGATGCCAAGAACAATAAAAGCAGCCAACATGATTGGAAAAGAGTAGGAAATGAAAGGGATGATCATACCCACACCGGTTATCATCATACCGATGTTGAGCATGCGTTTTTTGCCGAAACGGTCCTGCAAAAGGCCGGAAGGAACGGATAGCAGGAAGAACCAAATCAGCGCCATGGAAGGAATCAGCTGAGCCAGGTTATCGGGCAAATCGAAATCCTTTTTGATAAAGCCGGTGGCAACACCCACTATATCAACAAATCCCATAACGATGAAAGACATAAAAACGGGTAGCGTTTTTGTTAATCCGATTTTTGAATTGGAATTGTTCACTTGGTATAAATATTAAATATTAATTATTGAATTATTCTTCGAGCAGACTGACCTCTTTAATTATCCCCGATTTTTGGTTAAACAGCAGGGTTTTGATTTCGAAAGCACGGAAATTTCCGGTCCATTTCCGGTTGGCAAA
>CAIXKO010000550.1 GCA_903919925.1 uncultured Bacteroidota bacterium
GTGGTTAACGGTACATCCGGATGACATTGTCCGCATTAAGAAAGAATTCTATACACTTCTTGAAACGGAAAACTCAGTTACAACGGTAGAGTACCAGTATAAATGTAAAAATGGTAGTTATAAACCAATCGAGCTTACCGCTACAAACCTTGCTCATGATCCGGTTATTGGCGGAGTACTGCTGAATTATCATGATATCAGCAGGCGGAGGAAGGTTGAAGAAGAATTGAAACTGGAATCTACCCGTTTTTTTCTTGCAGCGAGTGCCGGTGGTGTTGGAATATGGGACTACGATGTGGTAAACAATATTTTGTTGTGGGACGATCGCATGTTCACGTTATATGGCATTAGTAAAAATGATTTTGGTATTGATTATGAAGTCTGGCAAAATTTAGTTCATCCGGATGATAAGGAACGTGTTGACCATGAATTCCGTTTGGCGGTAAACAGAGGAACCCCCTTTGATACTGAATTCCGGGTGATTTGGCCAGATGGGTCCGTTCATAATATCCGGGCCATTGCAGTAGTATATGGCAATAATACGGGAAATTCATTGAGGATGGTTGGGACGAACTGGGACATCACGGAGCTCAGAAAATCAGAAAAGGCAAAGCTGGAGGATTCGGAAAGCAAGTATCGCTCCATTTTCCAGGGAAGTCCCGAAGGAATTATGATTACTGATGAACTCAGCAAAATGGTTGTTTTTGCAAATTCGGCTCAATGTGAAATGCTTGGATACTCTCAAGAGGAACTGCAAACGATGAATATTGCAGCGATTCATCTGAATGAAACTTTTCAGGAGACTCTTGCCGTGTTTGATAGAAGATCAAGTAGTGAGAAGATTTTTGCAGAAAGCATTCAATGTCTGAAAAAGAACGGAGAAATATTCTACGCGGATATCGCTTCTAGTTCAATAACCATTAATGGCAGGAGATGCCAGATGGGTTTCTTCAGGGATGTCACACTGCGCAGGCAATCAGAGGCTACCTTGCGTAAAAGCGAGGAACTGCTCAGTACGGTTGTTTCCAACAGCAGTGAACTCACCACGCTCACAGATACGGATGGCCATATCATCTTTATTAGCCCGCAATCGGAATCTGTTCTGGGATATACAAGCGATAATTTTATAGGCATTCAAATCCCCGACATCATTCATCCTGATGATGTTGAGATGGTTAAGTTAGCCTGGGAAGGGATTTTCCACGAGGCGCACGAGCTGCGGGAATTCCAGTATCGGATTATTGATGAACAGGGAGCAGTTCGTTGGTTGTTACATTCTGCAAAAATAGTCACTATCAATGGTATTGCGATTGGCGTGCTGAGTACCATTCGAAACATCACGGACCGCAAAATAGCTGAAGAGGTTATTAAAGCTAGTGAGGAAAAATACAGAACCATGTTGAATGCATCGCCCGATGGCATGTTATTAATCGATATGGCCGGAATCATAGCCGAAGTTTCAGAAATCGGGCTTCATCTATTTGGGGCTGATACGAGAGATGACCTGGTAGGCAACGATATTCTTCAGTTTGTACCTCCAGAAGAAAACAACAGGTTAAAAGAAACTTTTTCGAGGGCAACCCATGAAGGGCTTGCACAAAATATCGGGCTGAATATCAGAAGGAAGGACCAGACCGTTTTTGCCGGTGAAATCAGCGCTACTTTAATGCAGGATCAAAACAGGGTGCCCATATCTTTTATGGTTATTGTACGGGATATTTCGCAACGCAAGAAGATGGAAGCTAAGCAGATCCATACAGACCGTATGTCGACACTTGGAGAAATGGCCGCTGGCATAGCCCATGAGATCAATCAGCCATTGAACATCATTTCGCTTGTAGCTGATCGGGTATTGTTTGAGTTAGATATTAATGAAATGGTCGATATCGGGTTCATCAAAATGAAAATGGAAAAGGTTTCCGATAATGTTATTCGAATCAGAGACATTATTGATCATGTCAGGGCTTTTTCGAGAAGCCATGAGAATTACATTTTGTCCGCATTCAATGTTAATTCAAGCGTAATAAATGCCACTTCCATGGTATTGGAGCAGTTCAAGCACCACGGCATCATCCTGAACCTTGAACTCGGTCAGCAAATTCCTCAGATAGTGGGTAACACTTATAAATTTGAGCAAGTAATTCTCAATCTGCTGGTCAACGCCAAGGATGCTTTAACAGAAAAGAAACGCAATCAGCCCGAAGAATTTGAAATGCTTGTCGGAATCAGATCCTTTGAGCAAAATCAATGTATAATCGTTGAAATTTCCGATAATGGAATTGGCATCAACAAGCATGAAATCCCCAATATCATGCTTCCTTTTTATACAACCAAGGAGGAAGGAAAGGGAACCGGGCTAGGACTATCGATTTGTCACCAGATCATAAAGGAAATGGATGGAACGATTGAAATTGAGAGCGTTCAGCTGCATGGAACAAGTTTTAAATTGGTTTTACCCGTAAAAATGAAAAGGCAAGACGATGGGAAATGAATTTAAAAAGTAATTTTAAGAACATTCCGTTCCAGGTTTTGGAGAAAATTGTCCAATAGTTCCATAGAATCAGGAAATTTTATATTTTTGTTATCGGAATAACAATAGTCTAAGTGGGAGATTTTTCAACCACAAGGATTTAAATATCAATCTGATCCGGAGGATTTACTAATGGAAAAGAGAATCGGAAGTGTTTTAATTCTGCTTGAGGAAAAGGAA
>CAIXKO010000551.1 GCA_903919925.1 uncultured Bacteroidota bacterium
GCAATGATCAGCATTTCATAGTCTTCTGTTGTAAGAACATCGGACCTGCTGAAAGCACCGAGCTTGCAGCCAGAGATACTAACTTCTTTAAAACCGAGCGATTTCAGCAACCAGGTAATTTCAGATGGAACGTAGTATCGCTCGTTACATTTCAACACCTTTAGTTTACCGGAATCATCAGTGGTTTCATAAGTTGAATAATCACGAAACGTCATCAGATCAAAGCTATTACTACTGGTGACAGATCCTGAAGTTCCAGCGTTCACAAAATCCTTAACCGAGTGAAAGAGAGGAAAAAGTCCGTTAAGTGTGGTAAAAATCAGCTTGCCCTTCTCATTTAGGGAATTGAAAGCGTTTTGGAGTATCCTGAAATTCATCTCGTCGGTTTCCATGAGCGGGAAAGCACCTTCGCAAATCATGATAGCTAAATCAAACTCACCATAAAAGTCAAAATCACGGGCATCCAGCCTGATAAAAGGGATGTTTAGCATTCGGAACTCCGAAACCCTACGTGCCTTGTTTAGTTGCGATTCCGATAAATCAATACCAGTTACAGAATAGCCACGTGCAGCCAGTTCAATGGAATGTCGCCCGGTTCCGCAACCAATATCCAAAATTTTGAGGGAATAATCATACCTGGCTTCCTGCTCAAAGAAGTCTACTTCACCGACTGTTCCCTGGGTATAGATTTCGCGGTCATACCCGTCCGCAAAATCTTCAAATAACTCCTGATACCATTGTTTCATTTTTCTTTTCGATAATCTAAACGTTGTTCTTTGGTCATTTTTTCGGTAGCATATTGGATGATCAGGCGCGGGGCCGTGTTTTTATGCTTCATTAAAAATAATTCAGTTTCCTCATGGTTCTTTTTCCAGGCTTCCCGTAAAAACCATCCTACTCCCTGATGAACCTCACGTTCAGCATCATTCATCAGAGGCTCGATAAACTCAAACAGTTTATTAAAATCCTTTGCAGTCTTCAACGATTTAATTAAGGTGACGGGAACGCACCTGCGCTGGAATTTATATTCAGAAATCAACCATGGCTCGAAATCTTCCATGTCAACTATATTTTGCTTAACCAATTCGGGCAGAACCCACATTCCCAGCATATCTGCATGTGCCCAATTATGGATTCCGAAAGTAAAAAAGGTCTCTATTGCCACAAAAATTTCACGAGTGTATTGTTTCTTCAGCACATTGAACAGGAGAAGAACAAATCCGGTTTCCTCATACTTTTCCGAAGACACGAGTTCAGGTGATGCATACAATACCACATCGATGGTAATGCTCTTATCGGTAAGCAGTTCCTTAACCTTGGTTTCGATTTGCCCATTGGCTAATCCGTATGCATTAAATCCACCCTTGAAATAACGGCTATATTTAACAACATTGGCCTCATCGGCATTTGCTATGCAAAAAGCACGAATTTCATCAACCAACTCCTTTGAATTCATGATATTAACTATGATATAAGAAACACATTAACAAAGATACCAAAGTTGGCTAAAAAGGAATTGATCATCTCCAAGGAATTTTCAGAAAAGAAGCATTCTAACTTAGATAATCCCTTACTGCCTTCTGGATACCCTTCTGCACCAGGTTCCAGGTCTGTTTCTTAAAGCTAACTGGTGTCTCACTTTCATCAGCATCAACAAAATAAGTAATCGCATGCGGAATACTGATCAATAGCATCTGGCTAGGGTATTTCTGTTGGTGCCAGTTTATTATTTCTTGTAACGAATAATTTTGAAGCAATTCAAACAGATCCCAAAAGTCCTTCTTCTTTGCCCTTCCAAGAATCGCCTGAATTTTCATAGCCGCTATATCGGCGTTGCTGTAGAACCGGATTTCTTCAATAATTTCGATTGGCTTTATTAAATGATGTGGAAAGTAGACAAAATCTACTTTAATACCATCGATAAAACAAAAGATGCCGAAATGAGTATGCTGATGCTTATATTCAAATTGATCACCAAACGCAGATTCCAACTCCGCTACTATCCCGGGTTGGTCAAATTTCTCATGAAAGAACAAATCAAGGTCTATTGAGCTACGGTGTCCATATCGAAGCGAGAGTGCAGTACCACCAACAAGGGAAAAAGGCTCAAGAACCGTCATTCCCATTAACTTTTTCAGTAAGGAAAAAGTCCTGGGTTCAACTGTCTCAGTGTGTAACATCTAAAGTTATTCAATGGTTTATCAATTACTGCACTGGCAAAATGCATTGTGTATAAAGGCAAAAACTTCGCATTAAGTAAAGCCTGCGTTACTTTTTCATCGCCATAATACCGACGGCACTGGCGTATATCCTCCACATCTCCCCGTTCAAAAACCCTTTCAATGACGAAATTAGCCCGGAGATCGTAGTCCAGCTTCTCGAAATTCACATCCCAGAAGATGCGTTTATCAAATACCGGTTTCATTTTTTCAGACATACCACGAAGATAAGTCATTTTCTATATTTGCTGAACAAACAATACTGATTATGGCCGGTAAAAATCGATCACCTAAACGAAGCATCAAGAATTCTACCAATCCGATTCGCGCAATCATCAAGGCTGGTAAATGGTTCCTGATCGGCATTGGTTTTTTTGCTTGCCTGGCCATCATACTAAGCTTCACCGATATCCCCTATTTCGCTTATTACCGGTTAGGAACTGCAAATACTAAACTATCGGATCCGCCGGATATGATCGTTATTTTAAGCGGGAGCGGTATGCCAAGCCCTGATGGTCTTATCCGGGCATATTACGGCGTGGAGGCTGCCCGGAAATTTCCGGATGCAAAAATTATCATTGCACTTCCTTACGATGATGGGAATAGTTTAAAACCGCTAAAACTCATGGCCTACGAACTCACTGTGAAAGGTATCGACTCAACACGAATTGTATATGAGCCACTTGGGTTTAATACCCGGTCGCAGGCAATGAATATTTCAGCAATTTATCCGAATAATCAGAATAATTTATCGTTACTCCTGATCACCTCACCTGAGCACACCTATCGTTCCGTTAAAACATTTATCAAAGCGGGATTTACAAAAGTTGGAGGGTTGGCAGCATTTGATACACCGATCGATCCGGAAAAAGTTACCGATCAGGATATCTCCAGGGATATCAGGGTAAAGAGTCTTTCCTTACGATACAATATGTGGAGCTACCTCCATTACGAGCTGATTGTTATGCGCGAATATTGTGCAATAGGTTATTACAAATTGAAGGGCTGGATTTAATGATGAGCTAAATACGTTGAGTGTTATACAGTATTACTCAGAGATGCCGATGGATGAAAAGCTGCACAGGTTTGTGACTGAAACCCCAAGGGCGCCCTTACACCCTCACCCTTCCTTTTCCCTTTTGCCCTCCTCCCCTTTTCCCCTTTTCCCCTTTTCCCCTCCTGCCCTTTTGCCCTCTTGCCCTCTTGCCCTTCTCCCCTTTTGCCCTCCTGGCTAATTTTGTCAGAAAACTCATCACATCCCATAGAACCATGGAATCCCAATTATTAACAAAATCCGCGTAAATCCGCATTCTCGCTGGGATTCACGTCATCCACTTACTATTCCCCACCCCCTCAACTGTTGATTTTTTCATCACCTGTTGAATTTCCTTACACCTACCCTATTACATTGAACTATTGCTACTTACAGCAATTGCTACAAAGTACTGTATATTTTTTCAACACTTTTGGTGCATAACCCATCAACACTAGCTATGTCATCTATTTGATTTTCTTATACTTATATGATTTGGCAAGGTTATTGAATATAGTATTGTGAAAAGCAAAACAATAAGTTATGAACTCAAATATTAAGGCCATGAAAAAATTTATTTTAGTACTAATCGGTACAGCTTTACTGCTTCAATGTCAAGCAGTTAACTTCCGTAATGCAGTTGAGGATCTGCCAAAAGCTTCTGCTCAGAAAGGTTCCTTAATCATTTCCGCCACTCCTGATTTATTTGATCTCACTACCCGGTGGGCTTCAGAATATTCAGGGATCAACCCGCTCGTGAAAATCAATGTAGAAAACGTGCAGAATGCTGATGCCTTGAATGGTAGCAATACCGGTAACAGCCTAAGCTTTATATCCTACGATTACCAAAATTCTGACAACGAAGGATCGCAATGGAAGATGATTATAGGACGCGATGCCATTGTGCCGGTGATCAATTCAAACAATCCGTTCCTTTCTGAAATTATGCGCCAGGGGGTATCGGCTGAAGAATTTGCTCAAATTTTCAAAAACAGTGAAAACCACAACTGGTCAAATTTGCTGGAGAACAGTAAAGGTGCTCCAATTAACTTCTATTTGATTGACAATACTTCTATTACAAAAGCAATTGCAGGTTTCATGAATATCAATGCTGAATCGATTAACGGAAACAAGGTTGCCGGTGGAAAAGAAATGATTGCTGCAATTCAAAACGATCCTTACGCAATTGGCTTCTGTAAATTGACCGATATTACCGGTCAGTCAGGGTTAAGCCTCGCATCGGGTATCAGCATGCTGCCCATTGACAAAAATGGAAATGGCAAGATGGATTATATCGAAAAAATTTATGATAACGTTACCAACTTATCGAGGGGAATCTGGATTGGGAAATTCCCAACTGCCCTCTGCAGAAACCTTTATGTAACAGCAGCAGCAAAACCCACCGGAGATAATGAAATTGCTTTTTTGAAATATGTTCTGACAAACGGTCAGCAGCAACTCGATTTTACCGGTTTTAATAGTCTTACCAATACCGAGCGGTTGTCAAAAATCGATCGGTTGCCAGTCATTTTCTTGAAAGCCCAAACCTCCAATTCAGCTAATCTTTTGCAGCTGATGATTACGATTATCGCAGGAATCATCTGCATTATTGCCATTGTCGCCATGGTATTGAGGTATAAAAAGCAAAATAATCCCATCTCCGCAAAAACGGGATTAGAGTTCACCAATTCAATCACCGAAAAATCCCTGACCATGCTTAACGGTCTTTATTTCGATAAATCCCACACCTGGGCCTTTATGGAAACCGATGGCAGCGTTAAAGTTGGAATCGATGACTTCCTGCAGCATGTTACGGGCAAGATTACCAGCATAAAAATGAAAAGACCAGGAGATAAAGTAAAAAAAGGAGATTCAATTTTAACTCTGATACAAAAAGGTAAAAGGCTAAATATCAGCGCACCGGTTTCAGGGATTATCAAAGCAGAAAACGCTATACTATTTACTGATCCATCGCTATTAAACTCAGCTCCTTATGCACAGGGTTGGATTTACCTGATTGAACCCACCAATTGGCTGCGGGAAACCCAATTTCTTCTGATGGCTGAAAAATATGGTGAATGGCTAAAAAATGAATTTTCCAGACTCAGGGATTTTCTGGCTCACGCCATGATGAAAACCGAACCCGCTTATGCTTATGTTGTACTACAGGACGGAGGAGAAGTTGCCGATAACGTACTGGAGAACCTTGGACCTGAAGTATGGGAAGATTTTCAGACCGAATTCATCGACAAAACTGCCGAGACAAAAAATATATAACAAAAGACAAATAACAAAAGACAAAAACAAATAACAAAAGGCAGAAGGCAAAAGGCAAAAGAAAAATAGGAAATAGGAAAAAATATAAAATAAAATAAAATGGGACTTGATAGAAGAGTATTTATGAAAACACTAGGGCTGGCGGGTTCTACGCTGGCCCTTGGTAAAAGTTTTGGAGCGACACCCAAAGAAAAGAGTAATGTTGAGTTTTTTGGAATTCTCTATGATTCAACCCGGTGCGTTGGATGTCAAACTTGCGAAACCACTTGTGCCGAAGCACATAATCTTCCGGTTCCAAAAGATGCACCTGAAACCGGAGTTGTCCGGAAAACTGATGAAACCCGCCGTACAGTAGTTAATTTGTTCAAAACAACAAAGGGCGAAGTATACGTAAAGCAGCAGTGCATGCATTGCAATGAGCCCGCATGCGCGGCAGCTTGCCTTACCCAGGCGATGTATAAAACCAAGGAGGGTCCGGTATTGTGGCGAGGCGAGAAATGTATGGGATGCAGGTATTGCATGGTTTCTTGTCCATTTGATGTCCCAAAGTTTGAATACCACAGTCCAAACCCTAAAATCGTGAAGTGCGATATGTGTTATGACCGGATAAAGGAGGGCAAAAAGCCTGCCTGTGCTGAAAACTGTCCGGCCGAAGCCATCCTGTTTGGAACCCGTAGAGAACTGCTCAAAGAGGCCCGGAAGAGAATTGTTGAAAATCCGGGCGTGTATGTTGACCATATATATGGTGAGCGTGAGGCAGGCGGAACGGGTGAAATTTATGCTACCCCGGTTGAAATGAACGAATTGGGATTCAAACCTAATCTCCAGTTTGAGTCCTACCCTGCCCTTTCAAAAGGATTCCTTTACAGTGTTCCCTCCGTATTTGTTCTGTTGCCGGTATTGTTGCTTGGCATTCACGAAGCTACTAAAAACAAACACCAAAACGAAGGAGATGAAAATGAGTAATATATCATACCCTATAGCCAGGGATAACGATGGTAAATCCATCTGGAAATTTATTCTGAGCGAGTTTAAACCAAAAGGAAAAATCCTGACACCCTTCAACATCATATCCGTACCAATAATTCTATTAGGTATTGTATTGATAGTGATACGTTTCTGGAAGGGAATTGGTTCAGTTACCAATCTTACACAGGAAGTTCCGTGGGGCCTTTGGATCGGATTTGATGTAGTTACCGGAGTAGCATTTGCGGGAGGGGCATACGTGCTAACATTTATTGTGTATATCCTCAACAATCAGAAATACCATTCCATCGTTCGCATCACCATCCTGAACGGCTTTCTTGCTTACGTTTTTTATGCCGGAGCACTGCTTCTTGATTTAGGCCGTCCATGGAACGTAATCAACCCGATCATTGGCAATAATTTTGGAACTAGTTCCGTATTATTTCTGGTTGCCTGGCATTTCCTTCTTTACATGCTGGCCCAATTGATTGAATTTTCACCTGCAATCGCTGAATGGCTGGGAGCTAAACGAGCCCGCAAAATCCTTTCGGGGATGACAATTGCGGCTGTTATTTTCGGTATCACATTATCAACACTGCACCAATCCGGGTTAGGAGCACTCTATTTAATGGCAAAAGACAAAATTCATCCACTTTGGTATTCTGAATTTATTCCGATCCTGTTTTTAGTGTCCAGTATTTTCGCCGGCCTTTCCATGGTCATCTTTGAGGGATCTATCAGTCATAAAGTATTCTTTAATCAGATCAGCGAAAAAAACCACCATGCTCAAAACGGTATTATACAGGGATTATCGAAAATCTGCGCCGGGGCCATGTTTGCCTATTTCTTTCTACAGTTCCTGATCTTTATTCACCAAAAGAGATGGGACTTGCTGAACACACCGATGGGCTACTGGTATCTGGTTGAAATGATTGGCTTTGTGCTGGTTCCCATGCTTCTCTTCGTTTACAGTTATCGAAGGAAAAATATTTTATTGATAAAAGTAGCTGCCATATTAACAATGACCGGAGTTATTTTAAACCGGCTCAATGTTACGGTAATCGGATTCCAATGGGAGGAAGCTATCAGGTATATACCATCCTGGATGGAAGTTGTTATAACGCTGACGGTAATTTTCACTGAAATCTGGATTTTCAGGTGGGTAATCAGAAGGATGCCGGTTTTGCGCGAATCGCCAAAATGGGTTGAACAAGAAAAATAATCTTAAAAACAAATAAAATGGACGGATTTAGTTATTCTAACATCTTTGAAACCAAAGGGATTGAGTATTTAGCTATTCTGGCATTCTTTGCCGCGCTAATTCCCTTTTGGATTATTCTGAACCGGAAAGTTAAAACTAAAAAGAGGGTTCAGCAACTTATGGGAACCCTTTCACCCGCAGCTTTACGTATTCCTCAGGGCTTGTTTTTCAGTAGGAATCACACCTGGACTCATTTGGAGAAATCCGGAATAGCAAAAGTTGGACTCGATGACTTATTGCTCAAAATTACCGGAGAGGTGAAAGTGATCAACTATGCCCAACCTGGAGATTCCATAAAAAAAGGGGACTTGCTGGCTGAAATCGATCAAAATGGTAAACATCTGCAGATTTTTTCGCCCATTTCAGGCGAAGTTCAAAATGCGAACTCCTTGCTCCGCGATGAACCGGAAGCTTTAAATGAAGATCCTTTCCGCAAAGGATGGATTTACCAGATAAAACCTGCCGATTGGAAGAATGAGACCAAATCCTACTATCTAGCACAGGAGGCAAACGGCTGGATGTCGAAAGAACTGGTGAGGTTTAAAGATTTTGTGATGGCATCTTCTGCCAAAAATTCAATGGGTACAGCTGGAGTCATTCTGCAGGACGGGGGTGAACTCCGCGAAAATGCCATGTCTGAATTTCCAAATGAACTTTGGCAGGATTTTCAAAAGGATTTCCTGAACAATACCGATTAAGGGTGCATCAGGCAGATCACTGAAGGCAGCAATGCCTGGAAGCGCAGGTTTTCACGGATCATTTAATAATTCGGAAAATCTGCGCTTCTCCTATATCATTGTTTACCCGCTATCATCGAAATTAATGGATCAAAGGGTCGCAAAAGGATGCACATTTATCAGGCTGAATGCTTAATTTTACAAGCATTGATATGATAACTAAAACAATTATGTTCGGAAAGACCACAAACAACAACAAACCCACCGGCCCTTCACTTCGAAAAAAATACATCAGATTCCGATCATCCATTTACAGCCGTGTGGTATTGGTTATCGGCTTATTATCTATTTTTCTGCTGGTGTCTTACAATATTATTTTCCGATCGGTGAATGAGGGCTACATCAACACCGTTATTCATCAGAATGGCAGCAATATAGGATCCATTGTTGAAGGTGCGCTCTATCATTCCATGCTTGAAAACAACCGCAGCGCGCTTCAAAACACGCTCGATGTGATTAACACTATGCCGGGTATTGATGATGTTAATATGTATGATAATCAGGATAATCTGGCGTATTCATCATTTTCGGAGAACAAAGAGGGTCATATCGATCCCAACTGCAAAAGCTGTCATACCAATATCCGGAACATGTTTCCGATGAAAGAAAAATCATACCGGATAATTGAAAGCCAGAGTGAGTGTATGATGAGCCAGACCGATAAAAACTCCCGCCATCTGTTAATTCGTTCTCCTATTTTGAATGAGCCTTCCTGTTATAACACCACTGCCTGCCACGCCCACAATGCCGGGGAGGAAGTTTTGGGATCACTTTTTATCAAAATGCCATTGGCAGATGTGGATGCTGCTGTTAAAAGGTCATCGGTTGAGTTCTTTTCACTGGCAGCCCTTATCACCCTTTTTGTGGCTTCCTTTTTAGTGTTATTTACCCGGAAAAATATCAAAATTCCGCTCAATGCAATCATAAAAGCAAGCAAGGCAGTTGCAACAGGCGATAACACCGCCCGATTGGAAATAAACCCTAACGAATTGGATGACATCAAGATGTTGTCTTATGCATTTAATCACATGCTGGATAATCTGCAAACCGCCACTACGGAATTACAAAATTGGTCGAAGCAACTGGAATATAAGGTTCAGAAAAAATCAGAAGAACTGGGCGAAGTGCAAAATGAGCTGATCAATATTGAGCGGATTGCCTCATTAGGTAAGCTTTCCTCCTCTGTTGCCCATGAGATCAATAATCCATTATCAGGAATACTTGTTTATACTAAACTGGTTCACAAAAAATTAAGCAACGAAAATATAGATCCCGCCAAAAAAGATTCCATGCTTAAGCACTTGAAACTCATTGAGGACGAAACCAAGCGCTGCGGGGATATCGTTAAAGGGTTGCTGGATTTCTCCAGAAAAGAGCAGGATGATTTCGAAACAAGGCATCTGAATGAGATAGTGATGGAAACCTATCACTTAATGTCACATCCCATCAATATCGCCAATATCAACTTTTCAATCGATTGCAGTGCTCAATCTGATTTAACCTGGTGCAGTCCAAATCAGATCAAGCAAGCGTGCATCGCCATTTTAGTAAATGCTTCGGAAGCCGTGAGTGAAAACGGAGAGATCTTGTTCAAAACAAACAACCCTGATGAGGATACCATTAGAATTGAAATATCCGATAATGGTTCTGGCATTTCTCCCGAAGATATCCCACATGTTTTCGAACCCTTTTTCACCACCAAAAGAAACGGCAACGGTATTGGTTTGGGGCTATCCATAGTTCACGGTATTGTTCAAAGTCATAATGGAAAAATCGACTTAAAATCAGAACCTGGAAAAGGAACAACCATATCAATTATCCTACCATTGATCGATAACGAAATTGAATAACCATGGCAAAGAAAATATCCATATTAATCGTCGATGATGAACGGTCGGTGCGCGACTCGCTTTACAACTGGTTCATTGAGGACGGCTATCGGGTTGAGTGTGCTGAAAATGCCAAAATTGCTTTAACATTGCTGGAATCCGACAGTTTCGATATCATTTTGGCCGATATCAAGATGCCCGGCATGGATGGTTTGGAGATGCTCCGCCGGATTAAGGCACTGAAAAGAGATTCGATAATTATTGTGATGACAGCTTTTGCCACCGTTGATACCGCTGTACAAGCTTTAAAAGACGGTGCATTTGATTATGTAACCAAACCATTTGATCCCGATGATTTATCGCATTTGATTAGAAATGCATCGAAACAAATTTCGCTGACCGACGAGAATGAATCTTTGAAAGAGAGGATGATTTCGCTGGAAAATGTTGAAGATCTTATTGGTAACAGTCGCGCTATGCAATTGGTTCTAAAGGAAGTTGAGAGTGTGGCCCAATCCAATTCATCAGTGATTATAACCGGAGAGAGTGGTACTGGTAAAGAATTGATTGCCCGGGCAATTCATTCAAATTCAACCCGAAAGTTTTTCCCATTGGTCAGCGTGCATTGCGGTGCATTAACTGAAAGTTTATTGGAGAGCGAGCTTTTTGGTCATGAAAAAGGTGCTTTTACCGGTGCGATGTACAATCGGAAGGGCAGGTTTGAAATGGCCGACGGTGGTACGATATTTCTGGATGAGATTGCCACGATCTCCACAAAAATGCAGGTGGAGCTGCTTCGGGTACTCGAATCAAAGAGTTTTATCAGAGTGGGTGGGAATAAAGAAATAACCTCCGATTTCAGGGTGATCTGTGCAACAAACAGAGATTTAAAAGTAATGGTTGAGAGCGGCACATTTCGTGAGGATTTGTATTATCGGTTAAATGTGGTAAATATCCGTGTTCCTCCTTTGAGGGAAAGAATTGAAGACATTCCCCTTCTGGTCGATTATTTCATCAGGAAGTATTGCACATCGATGAATAGAATACCTGTAACGATTGATGGGACGGCACTTAAGCGGCTTCAGGAATTTGATTTTCCCGGAAACATACGCGAACTGGAAAATATGGTGGAACGTGCAATAGTTATCGGTAATGGTAAAAAAATAACGCTCAAGGACCTGCCGCTTCAAAAGAGTATGGTAAGCAGCAATGTTGAGAGCCTGGATGATGTTGAAAAACACCACATACAGCAAACGCTTGCCAATCACGAGTGGAATATAACCCGGACTGCCAAAGCATTAAGAGTTGACAGGGTAACGCTTTACAATAAGATTAAAAAGTATAATTTAAAACCTGTTGATTAATAATGGTTAAAATAATCTAAATAGGTTATTTTTAATGAATTTACATGGGATTGATTTAATTTCCTTTGGCTATTTTGAGA
>CAIXKO010000552.1 GCA_903919925.1 uncultured Bacteroidota bacterium
AAGACCTTAACGAATAAAGTAAACAACATCAAAAACCTTGGTTCAATGAAATATTCAATCTCCCTCTTACCATTCTTCACCCTCTTCACCCTCCTAACGTTCTTCTCCTGCAGTTCTCCTGATTCCCTTTGGATCGTGCAATCGCCTGCCGGTGATCTTTACACCAAAATGGATACTGCCGGAGTAACTGTAATTCCCAATGGTAGGTTGATAAAACCCTTTGGGCATACTTTCCGCACAGCACCGCATCCTTATGGCCTTTGTCTGAGCCCTGATGGCAAAACTGCAGTAACAGCAAATTCCGGGACCAGCCCGCTGTCAATTACCATATTGCGAAATGTTCAGTCCGATTATCCGGAGATTCAGCAAGTGCCTCCGGGTGCCCAAACCGATAAAGGGGTGCTCGCAAGCGTGTTTATGGGCCTGGCAATCTCACCCGATAATCAAACTGTTTATGTATCAGGTGGCCAGGAAAATAAAATATATCTCTTTGATCTTAAAACTGGCAAACAAAAGGGGGATATACCTTGCGGAGCAATAACTCCGGATCGTGACTTTCAAATGGGCTATATAGGTGATATGCGCCTAAATAAGGCCGGTGACCGCCTTTATGCCGTTGATCAGATCAATTTTATTCTCCTGATTATCGACCCGGTTAAAAAGGTTGTCCTGCACCGCGTAAATACAGGCAGGTATCCCTTTGGCGTTTGCCTTTCGCCCGACGAAAAAAAAGTATATGTTGCCAACGTTGGCATGTTTGAATATACCCGTATCGCCAGTCTGAACAAAGATAGCTTGTTGCAAACTTCTCTCGATTATCCGGCTTTTGCTTACCTGTCCAAAGAGGCAGAAGAAGGTATACATAATGATTCCGTAAATATCCCCGGTCTTGGCAAACCCAATGTGCCGGAATCGTTTTCCGTGTGGACAATCGATGTCAGCAATCCAACAGATCCCCGGGTGACCGCAAAAACTAAAACCGGAAATCTGGTAGGGCAAATGCTGGAGGATTTTCCTGCAGTAGGCGGTTCAAGCCCGAATTCCGTTGCTGCCACTGATAACTATGTTTTTGTGAGCAATGGTAACAACGATAATATCTCTGTTATCGATCCCCGCTCTGATACCGTTATTGATAATATACCACTGATTCCTGATCAGCGTTTACGGAGTTTTCGTGGGATTATCCCGTTTGGACTCGTTGTATCACCCGATCAGAAACGGTTGTATGTGGCTGAATCAGGAATCAATGCCATTGCTGTTATTGATATTCCAACTAAACAAGTGGTTGGTCATATCCCGGTGGGTTGGTTTCCGGCAAAGGTCCAGATCACAGCCGATGGTAAAAAACTGATTGTTTCCAACGCAAAAGGCTTTGGTAGTGGCCCCAATGGCGGTCCCGATTTTATTAAAGGACCTGAGGGATCCTATATTGGCAGTTTGATGAAAGGATCAGTAACCGTACTGGATATCCCTTCCGAGAGTAAACTGAAAAGTCTTACCAAAGAGGTGATAGCCATGAATTTCTTGTTCAAAAAGTCTACTGATAAGATCTTTGCTGCACGTAAGGATAACCCGGTGCCTTTGTATCCCGGATATTCCAAATCTCCTATTAAGTATATTGTGTTTGTTTCCAAAGAGAACCGCACTTTCGATGAGGTTTTTGGTCAACTTAAGGAGGCAGATGGCGAACCTTCAATGGCCCGCTATGGAGTTGGTGCATCTTTTTCTAATAGTGCT
>CAIXKO010000553.1 GCA_903919925.1 uncultured Bacteroidota bacterium
GATTTGATGTATGTCTAAAAGAACACCAACCCTCCTATTGGAAGACATACTCGATGCCGCCAATAAAATATTGGATTATACCAGCGACATGACTTATGAGGAGTTTTACAGTGACAACAAGTCCGTTGATGCCGTATGCCGAAATTTCGAGATAATCGGCGAAGCGGCAAACATGCTTCCGGATGAATTTCGCACACCATATGGCTCAATCGATTGGTACAGGATCAGGGGATTTCGGAATCGAATCATTCACGAATACTTTGGTGTCGATCTCCAGATACTCTGGAAAATTAAAGAGGAGCAGATTCCTGATTTGATCCGGGAGATTTCCAAGATTTTAGGATGATAATAACCTTAAAGTTGACCTCCCATAAGGTGTAGATTGAATTTTTTAGGTTGTTCCGTGTAAAATTTTAAACCAAA
Source organism: uncultured Bacteroidota bacterium (assembly GCA_903919925.1). Taxonomy (GTDB): domain Bacteria; phylum Bacteroidota; class Bacteroidia; order Bacteroidales; family UBA12481; genus UBA12481. Next base: position 424 of record CAIXKO010000553.1, read on the forward strand.
TGCGAATGAAAAAAATCAACTGGTACCTACTCGTTCGCAGTCGGGATGCAGTTTTTTTGGTAGTGGTTGGTTTGATGACTGTCACAGGCTGCGGGGAAAGAAACAAGTCAAATTGTACTGAGTTTCTTCAAAGAATCGTTGTTGAAGCGAAGCCAACTGACTTTACTTTATCCCAGGTCATTGATTCTATCAGTTTTGTGGCTTTGGAGACTAATCAGAATGCCTTAATTGGCTCAATAACGAAATTGCTCGTCACTGATTCGAACATATATATCCTTGATAATAAAATGACTGAGTCCATCCTGGTCTTTAATCTGGATGGTCAATTTTTATTAAACATCGGTCATCAGGGTAAAGGTCCAGGCGAGTTCATCGATGTTGAGGATATGTGTGTTGACAATAAGAATCAGGTTGTTGTAACAGATTATTCCGGGAAAAAGGTGCTTTTCTTCGACAATAAGGGGAGTTTTATCAAGGAAATTAAAACCAGCTATTTTCCTAATAAGATTGGTTATCTGAATAGGGATGCCTACGTCGTTACCAGTTTCTTCCCCAATGGCCTGATTAATATTTTAACTGACGAAGGAAGGTCGAATCCTTTATACTTTTTTGATAATCCAGAATTCCGCGCTTATGATCATTCATTGAGTAAGGGCGCAGGTGGGATAAATTTTACTCAGTATCTGGACGATACTATTTACTCTATAGATATTGATCAAATTAAACCGAAATTTTTGATCGATTTTGGTGACAGAAAGATGACCAGATCAACTTATCTTGGATATCCGGTTAACCCAATTGATCCAACATTGCTTCGAATCATCCCAAAGGGTATTCGTTATAGTCCTTTGGGTTTTTATGAGAATGAGGAATTTATCTTTTTCTATTTTTTTCAATCTTCGGCGGATGACCGGACATTACAGTTTTGTCTTTTCGCTAAACAAACAGGAGAATCCATATTCACAGAATGGAATCAAGCTTTCGATGATCTATTCGCCATGCACAAATGGCTGCCCATAATAGGTGTATGGAAAGACAAATTCATCATGCGATTTGAAAGTTACCTCTTTCTTGAGCGATTTGATAAAATGTACGCCTATTTTTCTGCCAACAAGCCCAATTATCTTTCCAGGTTGGAAGAAATAAAAAAATCAATAACTGCCAATTCAAATCCCATACTGGTATTTGTTTCATTTGATTTTGGATCGCTGAAGTTAATGGGAATGTGATCCGTTTGTTTTCAGGATGTTTTCCGATCAATCCGTATTCATTCTGTCAGTTAACGCCAGCCTCCTCATGAGGCTTAAGTCCTTATTCAATGACTTCTTAGTATTGGCCAGTTGTTTCTGAATCTCATCCCTGGAAATGAGGGGGTCGACCTCCCTGACCCTTTTAGGAAACAGAGTCACTTCATCCGGAAGGGTTCCATCCTTTTCAAAGGCACTTTTAGCCAGAAACAGCTCATCCATCCGTAAAGAAGCAACAGCCATTTGGTCCAGGAGTTTCTTTCGGGCCAACACATTCTCAGGCCTGTTGTCCGGTGGAATGGCCTTAATGGCTTTGTGATCCATGGAACGCCTGGTGTACAGCTTGCCATATTCACGGATTACACGTGCCATTACCTTGGGTAACGATCCACCCAAACCAGTTTCTACCTCAGGCAAAACAACCGGTGGCAAGGAGGATGGTTTTAATTCCTTACTTTCCGGAACCGATACTGGAATTGAAACAAGGGGTTTACCAACCAATTTGCTTAACTCATAGGTTAATTTCCGGCGGTACTTGGCCTCTTTTCCGGGAAATACCTTCTTAAGGATTTGGTTCCTACCCAGCCGGGCATAAAGCCCAATCCCGCTAAGATAATCCTGTTCAGAATCAAGCCAGGCAATAATTTGAGACCTATCACTTTCTTGTAATGCCATACGTAATATCGAGATTGATGGCAAGATAGACGCCGAATTGGCTTGTGGAAAGGACAATCAGGTAACTGAATATTTTTCAACTCCGTTTAAAAGCCGCAGGTACAAGGAAGGAGTGACGGAAGAACGTGTCATATTAGACTGACATCTGGCTGTTAATCAGAGGATCCCTGGTTTGAGTCCAGGATGTAGCGCGAAGAAAATGTAGCACTTACCTCATCTAACAGGTAAGAGTTTTTCCGTTTATGCCGGGGAAAAGCAGTTGTCAGACCAGAACATTCATGAAATCAGTTTTTGCAGCCGATTTCATTTGTACTCATAGAAAATCAAAATCGGATTGTCATTCTCATTGGTTGCCTTGACCAGGTCTAAAATGGAGTCCTTGATTCCGGGCTGTTTGATAATCGATAGATTCTTATCGGCTTGAATCACTTTCTTATATTCTTCTTTAAAATCAAGTGCCTCAATAATATCAATAAGACCTTCATCCCAGGATCCCACGAAAAATCTGGTTTCGAACAGGGCAAGATCGTTCAGAAAGTTAGTTCGCTTAACGCTGATGGTATTGTTTGAAGAGAGTTTTCCGAAGGCACAGTACATATCCCGGTTATAATCGTAACAAAAACTCAGGTTCTCATTGACGACCTTAATACCGCTAATTAGGCCTGGATAGCCTTTTTTGGAGTTATCTCTCACTGCCGCTTCGAAATCTGTTGATTCTAACAAATGATCCGCCGGTATTTTCGTGTCAAATACAAAATCACAGACCTTCACCAGGTTCAATGCTGTATCAATACGGAATAAACCATGTTGGAAAATAGGAACCACGTAGGCATTTCTGTCCTTACTGAGGAATAAATTGCTGTGAGTGACAACACTTATGCTGCCAGGGATGGTTCTGATTCCTTCAAATACTTTTAGAATCCGTCCCTGACTATTAAATATACCTAATACCATCGGCCCAATCGCATAATCATCGGAATAGAATGGTCCATTGTAGCTGTAACCGATATAATTAGTTTCCGACAGTTTCTCAAAACCGCGTACCCAAACAGACCGATTGGTTTTTATATACTTACCGCTATAGTCAAAAACCAAAATGCGTTTTGTTCCGGTATCGAGAATCTCAATCTGTTTTTTGGATCTGTTCAAAGTAAATCCCGCCGGATTAACCATTTCACCTGGCCCCTTCCCTTTAGTGCCTATTTTCGCAATAAAATGTCCATCAATGGTGAAAACAAAAAGGGTTTCCTGTCTGTTGTCATAAGCAAAAAGATGGTCCCCATCTACTTTTAGTGTGCCGATACCACCAATCAAACATTCCGGACTGGTCTCCAGTTTTACCAGTTTAGCAGATTGGAAAATCTGGGAATAAGCAATTTTATCATTTGACTTCTCATGGATCCTAATAATATTCTGAGCATTGACAGAATTGATACAAATCAGGATCGGGATAAAAGTTGTAATAACCAATTGCCTCATTCGGTGTTTTGTTGGATGTTATTCATAAATAGGATCACAGCTACTTTTTGTCAACCATGTTTTAATGACCATCTGTGGTTTTTAGTTTGGAGAGCTATATTGACAAGGCCTTAAAGTTAAAGAAATGTTATTGAACATTAATCTACTGAAATTGAGTTGTTTCGATATCTCCGTATTGTTCAGGTATCCGTTTTTCATGTGGAAGTGTTCGATGAATACCCTCGCCATCTTCCAGTTTTCATTCTCCTGGCGGTTGCGGATCACCGCCTGAACCCCTTTTTCACGTGCGGCGTTGGTCAGGTTCTTCGGCGAACCGAGTTTCACATTCCGTTTCTTCAGTTCATCCAACCCCCGTTTCGTCCGGGATGATATCAGTTCCCGTTCCCATTTAGATAAAACGGTACTGTTGAGCAGTCCGTTACGCTTTGAATTGAGCAAGGCGTTACGGAGTAAAAGCAATTAGAATACAGCCGAAGAGCTGAATTGCACTGGTGTTCGTAATCGAGTGCTCACAGACTCCGGAATTTCTATCAGAGGCAACTGGGATCACCTGACAGGTGGTTGTTGAGCCACCTTGTCCTTTTTCGCCTTTTCGCCAAACCATACCTTGTGGAATAAAGCGAAAATTAACCCAAAGGCGA
>CAIXKO010000554.1 GCA_903919925.1 uncultured Bacteroidota bacterium
CTTTATCGCGCCAGCGCAATGTGATCAAATCACCCGTTTTAATTTTGTTAGATTCCGCCATTCTTTTACCGATAATTCCTGGAATTTCGATGCTGCCATCCTTTAATGACATCGTTGGGATGTCGATAGCCTGCTGATTTTCAGTGATACCTTTTAGCAGGATACTTTGAATGCGGCCCTCCGGATAAAATGAAGCCATTGCGATCAAAACCGGAGCTACGCGGCCATCGGTTACCATTGGATTGATTTCAGCCGGAATCGGGCCAAAACTATTCTGCAAGGTAAAAGGATCGATCGGATCATAGTTTTTTTGCCATAGCTGTCCATGTCCGGTGGCCCAGTGAATCATATCGGATTTAGCCTGAAGGTTCCAGCCATCAAGCATTCCATTCATATAGATAATAACCACATAAGCCAGTGACAGTACTAAAACATTCAGCCAGGTTCGCAAGCCGGCACCGATCAGGTTTCGGATGGCGAGTTTAAAAATTAACATAACGCACCTCCTAATTTACAGTAACAAGCATATCATCAACGACTTTACCATCTGCAAGTTTGATTATGCGGCTCAGGTAACCGATTACCTTTTCATCATGTGTGGCAAAAAGGAAAGTAGTTCCGAGCTCCCTGTTCAGTTTGACCATGGTTTTCAGGATATGATGTGAATTTTCAGCATCCAGATTTGCGGTAGGTTCATCGGCTAAAACGATCACTGGTTTTTTAACGATTGCCCGTGCAATAGCCACCCGCTGGCATTCCCCGCCAGACATCTGGGCTGGCCTCGATTTTGCTTTATCTGCCAGTCCAACCCAGTCAAGGGCATCCATCACTGCTTTTTTGCGATTCTCGGCACTCATCTTTTGGAGTAAAAGAGGAAACTCAACGTTTTCCATCGCAGAATAAACCGGAAGAAGGTTAAAGGTTTGGAAAATAAATCCGATTTTAAGATTCCGCAGGTGTGCCGCATTTCTTTGCGATAGTTTACCAACAGAATCGCCGAGGACCAAAGCTTCGCCCTCAGTTGGAGAATCGAGCGTTCCGATAATGTTAAGCAAGGTGGTTTTGCCTGACCCGCTTGGCCCCACCAAACCAGAGAATTCACCTGCGGCAAAAATCAGGTTGATACCATTGAGGGCAGTGAATTCACGATTCCCCATCGGAAAGGTTTTCACCAGCTTACGGATCTCAATTACGGTGTTTTTGGATTCCATTTTATCGGTATTGTTGATATAAAGTTAATGATTCCATACAAAAAGAAGCTGAATACCTTTGCCTCCCATCAAATTGGAATTTCCGGTATTCATATATAAATCAAATGAATCCGGATTCCAGAAAGCGATCAGATACAGGCTGATCTTATTCAGATTCATGCGCCAGTTGATAAACCGGTACCAACTCTTCCCAGTCCAGTTATAGAAAACCATCCCGGAAAGAGAATGTGTTAAACTCAGCGGATAAGAGAGGGAAACTGAGCTAAAGGATGCGCCTGAAATATACTCCAGAAAAGAAGGTCCCAAAAGGTAGAAGAATTGCTCCGACATCAGTGTCAGTCCGTTACCCAGGCCAAAAGTATAATCGGCGCCAACGGTTAGCATGCGGGTATGATTCATTAATTGTGAAGGAAGGTTGATATAAGTGTAGGAACCCTCGAACCAGATTCCGGGTCCGATATCCCATTTCCCATCCAGACCGATGCGGTATTCAGGCACCCGTTGAGCTTGAAAATCAGGATGGTAAAATCCGTTTGACTGATCCGACCCAACATATCTGAAATGTCCGGAAACAGCCAGCTCACCTTTACCGGCAGGTACTTGAAAGCGCCCGCCAAATTCCGGGCGCTTTCGGTCGGTAGTGAGCATTTCCCACCCTTTAACTGTTTTTGAAGGAAGAATCCCCCACAGCCAGATATTGGCATTATTCTGAAAAAAGTATCGGCCGAGGGCCGCGTAAACCCCATCAGTCAGCTGGAGCGGATCGCGGGGATCGATATGATCGAACCACATGAGGGGGCGAAGCATGGTGGCGCTGCCGAAGCTGATTTTTTGAAGTCCCAGGCGCAGCTCAAAACGTTCCGATGCCAGCCGGCCCCAAATCCGGTAAGGCTTTAATGCAACCTCTCCGCTGAGGGAATCCGGCATAGTAAAACCCAGCTGGCTAAAGGCATTTGCCGATGCTTCCATATCGAATTTCCAGGTTTTGCTTAACGGCGCATTCCATTTGATTTCAGGAATATATCGAATCGCAGTTACTGATTGCCAGGGCTTTGCAATTTTCGATAGGTGCATTGCAGACACCTGGCCGGCGAAGGAAAAAGATTGAGCCGGCAGATCGGGTTTAACCAATGAGAATAGAAAAAGTAATATAAAGAAGGTTTTACCTTTCATTTCTGTAAAAATACACAAAATCGGGAAACGGGAGAGACGCGATGTAGAGACGCGATGTAGAGACGCGATTAATCGCGTCTCTACATCGCGTCAATTATCACCAAAGATAGATACCTCGTGCCGGCCCCGGCTATCGGCGCATGCGCGGTACATTCCCGGAGAATTGAATACCATGGCGATGTTTCCATCTTTGTCCACGGCGATGATACCACCCTCGCCGCCGGCGGGTTTAAGCCGGTTAATGATAACCTCCTGAGCGGCCTGCTGCACGGTCATGCTTTTGTACTCCATGAGGGCAGCAATTTCGCGCGCAACGGTGTAGCGGATAAAAAACTCACCATGACCGGTTCCTGAAACTGCGCATGATTTATTACTGGCATAAGTTCCGGCACCGATTATGGGAGTATCGCCGATGCGGTTCCATCGCTTGTTTGTCATACCGCCGGTGGAGGTTCCGGCTGCCAGATTGCCGGCTTTATCGAGAGCAACGCATCCGACAGTGCCAAATTTATTTTCCTTTGATTTTTGTATGGCTTTTTGGAGATCCTGCCACCGCCTTTCGGTAAAAAAATAGGTACTGTCCACAATTTCGAGACCCTGCTCGCGGGCAAACTCCGTTGCTCCCTTTCCGGAAAGCATTACATGGCTGGAATTGGTCATCACTTTTCTGGCGAGGGTAATTGGGTTCTTTACATTTCTGACACCGGCAACCGCACCCGCCATCAGGTTTGAACCATCCATAACCGAAGCATCGAGCTCATTGTAACCCTCGTGTGAAAAAACTGCGCCTTTTCCGGCATTAAACAGGGGGCAATCTTCCATGATCCGGATAACCCTTTCTACCGCATCCATTGATGCTCCGCCCTTTGCAAGAATTTGTTCACCCACCGTTAGTGCCGAATCGAGAATACTCCGGTAAGCCTTTTCCAGATTGGGTGAAAGGTTTTCCCGTAATATCACTCCGGCTCCGCCGTGAATCGCGATAGCATATTGAGGTTTGTCCTTAGTCAAGTATGCCGGTGCGGGAAGATTAGAGGATGTAAATCCGGCAAGTACTCCAAAAACCAACACCTGGATGCCAAACTTTAATATTTTCATTTTAATCTATTCTAACGGTTTTATCGGGAAAGATAAACATTTTTTTACCCCGGCGGTTTTACATGCACAGAGACACTTTTGCGATTCAAAAACAAAATTTCAATGAACAGAATAATTTTATTCATATTGCTAATATTCAGCACAATGACAAACACTAACGGTCAAACGGCCAGTCACCGGAATGAACTCACCAGCGAGGAGAAACGGGTAATTATTAACAAGGGCACAGAGCGGCCATTTATTGGGAAATATACGGATAGCAAGGCAAAGGGGACCTACACCTGCAAATGGTGCGATGCTCCGCTGTATCAATCTGGCTCCAAGTTTGATTCACATTGCGGATGGCCCAGTTTCGATGACGAGATCCCGGGTGCGGTGAAAAGGAATCCCGATCCCGATGGTAGCCGCACGGAGATTGTTTGTGCAAATTGTGGCGGACATTTAGGGCATGTATTTACGGGAGAAGGCTTTACATCAAAAAATACCCGACACTGCGTAAATTCTATATCGTTAAATTTCAAACCTTACGATCCAACGGAAAACCAACAAAAACCTGAAACTGCAATATTTGCAGGCGGCTGTTTTTGGGGCGTTCAATACCTTTTTGAAAAGGCTCCCGGCGTACTAAAATCCGAAGTGGGTTATACTGGCGGAACGAAATCCAATCCAACCTACAAAGAAGTTTGCTCACATACTACCGGGCATGTGGAAGCGATCAAAGTTACTTTTGATCCTCAAAAAACTTCATATGAGGCTTTAGCCAGGCTGTTTTTCGAAATCCACGATCCAACACAGGCAAATGGCCAGGGACCTGATATAGGCCCCCAATACCTGAGCGTTGTTTTTTATGCCGATGACAATCAGAAGGCTGTCACTGAAAAGCTTATTGGTATACTCAAACAAAAAGGATATAAAGTGGTAACCAAAGTGCTCCCGGCCACCACTTTTTGGCCAGCTGAAACCTACCATCAGGATTATTATGAGAAAACAGGCGGTGCTCCATACTGCCATGTTTATGCTAAAAGGTTTTGACAGCAACCTGAGGGGGGAGGTGAGGTAGATCGCCCCAGCCATGATGTGTGTACTTTAGGTTGATTTCTAACAGGGGCCAGGGGTGAGGTGGATTGAATCAGCAAGGAGCTGCGAACGGCTATTTATCATTCAATCTGACCCGGCACTTCAAGCCATAATTTTCCTATTTTTAAGGAAATTATTTGCCAAAATGAAATCCTTAAAACCTCTGTGCAATCGGCTATTTGTCCTGTCTATTTGGATTTTAATAACCGCTTGCCAAAGCAAAACGTATAAAGTTACCGACAACTCTTATTCTGGTTTGCTCACCGTTTTCCATGATTTCGACCGATTACGTCAACCAAAGGTTGTGGATGGAATTCCTGATTATTCGGCAACGGCCATGGAGGCACAGCTGGATAGCGTTAAAATTTTGCAGGCCAAGCTCAGTCGGATGGATACTGCCAATTGGAGAAAGGATCAGCAGATTGATTACCGGTTGATGGAAGCGCACCTTCACGGGCTGGAATTCAATCACACCATTATGCATCGGTGGAGCAGCGATCCTGCTTATTATTCCACCATCGGATGGTTTAATCCCACCATGGAAGGCGCATTATATCTGCCGCATCTGCCAATACCCGAAAAACAATTACAGATATTCAGGAGCCGGATTGAAGCGTTACCTGGAATTTTGGCCGCCGCAAAGAAAAACCTCACTCAAATGACTCCTGATCTGGCACAACTGGGTATTAAGAGGAAGTTATGGGAAGAGGAGCGGTTTAAGGAATGGCTGCCGCAGCTGGCTGTTACCTACAGCGACCTTAAGGTACCGGTCAATGCGGCAATTAACGCGATCATTGATTTTCGGAAATGGCTGGAAGAAAAAAAACCAGCCCTAAGCGGAACCTCTGGCATTGGGATTGAAAACTACAATTGGTTACTGAAGAATGTTTATTTATCGCCTTACTCGTGGGAGCAGTGCATCACCATCACGCAGCGCGAATTAGAAAGATCGCTTGCCCTGCTTAAGCTCGAGGAGTTTAAAAACCGA
>CAIXKO010000555.1 GCA_903919925.1 uncultured Bacteroidota bacterium
TAATAAATAAGGCTTCGTCGGCGCGTAGCGCTAACGATGAAGCCTTGGTTGTACTAAACCGGTGCTGAAGAGAAACGAATAATATGGGGATTATATTGGAAAATTGCTGGAATGGGGGTTCCGTTAAAAGACCTGTTTAACAGAATTGGCGGAAGTCTAGGTGTTTAAATTCTGAATTTGTCTCATCTAACCTTTACATTTTTTCGTATTTGTCCATTTCCAACAGTATATTGTTATTTTATGGCATAACTTGGCCATGCTGCTAATGCAGTGAGTTTTAATATTGACATTCGAGTACCATTTTAGCCAAATCCTGCCAATTTTCTGGTGGTCCTCTGCGGTTAAAACGCAATATCGACCGCATCGTCTCTTTTTTGCAACAGGGACATTCCTTTGGATTATATGGCTGTGGCAATGGTCTATCGGATTTGGGTTTTAGGGCCTCAGGCAATTGTTCTTTAATTTGAACCGCACATTTAGCCTTGGCGCAACTGCTTAATATACCATAATGGCGTATGCGCACAAAGGCTTTGGGCAATATGTGCATGGCAAACCGGCGGATAAATTCCAGCGCATCAAGTGTCATTTCTTTAATTATCCCACTTTGCCGGTAATCCTTATAGCTGAAAGAAACCTTGCCTTCCGATATATCCTTGATGCGGTGATTGCTGATCGCTATTTTATGTGTATACCTGCCTAAATACTCAATCACACACAGAGGCCCGTTAAAAGGGCGTTTGGCATATACTACCCAAGGTTTTTTATATAGCTCTGACACCATCCCATCATCCATTTTATCAGGCAGTGTATTCTTTAAGGCTTCAATAAACCGTGCACAGAATACCTTGCTCATTGCCTTTACGGGGAACAGATACTTTCCATGAGTCTTGGCCGTCTTCCATTTACCTTGGGGTGTAAGCCCTCCGCCAGGAACAATGCAGTGTAGGTGAGGATGCAGGCTTATTGTTTGACCCCAAGTATGTAATATGGCTATCATTCCTGTCCGGGCACCCAGCCATTTTTGGTCATGTCCAAAGCTGCGGAGCACGCTCCAGGCTGTTTGGAACAGAATATTGTAAACTATTTTTCCATGATGCAGGCAAAGCAGATTAAGGGTATCCGGCAAGGTGAAAACCACATGGAAATAGGGTACCGGCAAAAGTTCCTCTTCCCTGGCTTGTATCCATTGCTCACGTTGTGTTCCCTGGCATTTGGGACAATGACGGTTGCGGCAGCTATTGTAGCTGATACGTAAATGGCCACAATTGGTACATGCATCCACATGTGAACCCATTGCTGCCGTACGGCAGCACTTAATAGCATCCAGTATCCGTAATTGCCAGGTGTTGAACTTTCCGCTTTGGGTCACCATTGGCCAATAAAGGTTCAGCACATCGGACATTTCATGCCGGAGCAACATCAGGTCAGTCCATATAAAGAATCCAGGGGACTAAATAGGTTGCAAGGCATAGGTTTGGCAACATGTAAATAAGTCATGGTGGTTTCTATTTGCTCATGACCCAGCAGTTCTTTGATAACCAGGATATTTATTCCCTGTTCCAGCAAATGAGTGGCAAAGCTGTGACGAAGCGTATGCGTGTGAACATCTTTGATAATCCCGGCCTTTTTTGCCGCCTGCTTGACTACCCATAAGATGCCAGCGCCTGTCATTGCTTCACCTGCCTTATTTTCAAACAAGTACTTGACATGAACTTCTTCTACCAGGTATTGGCCTATTCCACGGCAAAGTAATTTACCCAGTGGGATGCATCGATCTTTGGACCCTTTACCTTGATGGACATGTAACATTCCTCTTTCCAGGTCAGCATGGGATGGTTGTAAATACTGCACTTCGCTGGACCGTAGACCACAGCCATAGCACAGCCCAATGATGAGCCGATGTTTAAGTAGGTTGCAGGCTCTTAATAAAGCTTTTACTTCCGATCCGTTAAGTACTATGGGGAGCTTGCGGGGGCCTTTTAATCCAGGCAATAAAAACTGGGAGTATTCCAGGCCCCGCATTTTACAGGCATAGCGCATTCCATGTACGGTAAAGTTGAAAAAGGAGGCCGATTCAGTACCACGGCTTTTTACCAAATACAAATAATCCATCACCTGGTCGGGGGCCAGATCCAGAGGCATACAGTTATAATGAAGTGCTAAATGGGCTAATTGACGGGAATAATTGACCAGCGCACTTTTGCTTTTACCATTAATGCTGATTGAGCGTTCCAACTCTTTGTAAAGTTCGGGGAACCCCTGTACTGTGTCACAGGCTTGCTGTACGATGGGAACATAATCTTTAACAGTTGTACCAGACTTGATTATTTCTTGCTTTTGCATAATAATTGGTTTTAAATGAATTAATTACACAAAGCAATAAAAAGTTCACGGAGGCAACAAAGGGTGCCGTTTATTCTACCGAATGCCTATTAAACTACCGAAGGTTTAGTACAATGAAGGATTGAGTACGATTACCCCGGAAATCGGCATTAACGTGGTTTCAGCCCTTGGCGTCGGTTACGACGAAACCGCAGCGGTCAGGATTTTTCCGAATCCGGTTCGAAACGGCTTCTTCACGATCGAGGGTGTTAATGGGCCAGGTATGATCACCATTTCTGACCTGATCGGGCGATGCCACTATATAACGGAGTTGCAGGGCCGGGGAACCATTCGGCTTACCGGGATGAACCTCTCGCCCGGATTATATATTGTAACGTCTGTAAGTAATAATGGCCGCTCAATTCACAGATTGGTGGTGGAATAGATGGACCAGATTCATTGGTCGGTGGTAAGCCTTACCTCCATCGGGTCAATGATGGAAAAGGTGCCTTTGTATACAATCTTCCAGCCGATCCGCGGAACGAATTTTCTTTCGAAGCGGTCCGCATTAGTTACCCGCACACCATTCATCCACCTGTTATA
>CAIXKO010000556.1 GCA_903919925.1 uncultured Bacteroidota bacterium
CCATCACCGGGATAAATCCCGGAGTTACCATATCGGCCGTTCCTCCGGAACTATATGCCCAGTGCGGATATAATGCCGGAGGCATGACCGATTTTGTAACCCGTGGGCTTCAGCCCCGGGCATGGAGATGCTCCGAGCCCTGGTGCTGGCTTTGGGGACCAGATCCGGACCATGGGACAGGCTCCCGGGAGATGCTCCACTCAGTGGGACCCGCTCCAAGCCCTGGTGCTGGCTCCGGTGACGGTGCCCCACCGCGCCCCGGTGCTGGCTCCGGGCTATGGGACAGGCTCCGGGCCATGATGCAGACGCCTGGCCAAGGTCCAGGGCGGCCACAAGGGCGGCCCCTACGGTGTTTCCTGCGGCTAAGCTCGTCAGGGTAGTGTTAATAGTTTTGACCCAGTAGTATAAGCGGTAATAATTTTGAAATAACTTTTACCTTTTTAAATAATTTTTACCTTTGACTGTGCCCCCCACACAATTGTTACTTGAAGTTTTTCTCATAAATCTTCCGATTGATGAATCTGGATGAATGCCTGGTTGGCAAAACAATGTCATCACCCATATTGTATTCGTTACTGATTAGTATTTTGATACTTCATGCCGTTTCTTGCGTCCAGGATGAAATTAACACACCACCGTCTGCATTCCTTTCAGTTTTTCCTTATGCCGGTGATACTTCTACCATTTTCACCTTCGATGCATCAAAATCTTCTGATGCTGAAGATGTTAAGGAAAAGCTTGCCGTAAGGTGGGACTGGAACAATGATGGAACCTGGGATACCGGTTTTCAATCAGAATTAAAAACGGCAACCAGTTTTTCTCAAACCGGAATGAACTTCATCAGGATGGAATTATCTGATGATGGAGGACTTACTAAAACCCTGACCGATAGTGTACGCATTTTCCCAATCCCGATTACCGGATCAATCACGGATCCCCGGGATGGTCAGGTATACAAAACAGTTTACCTGGAGGGAAACTGGTGGATGGCTGAGAGTTTGAGGTATGGTTCAGTAATTATCTCTGATTCAATTCAAAAGAACAATGACGTACCGGAGGTTTATGCGTATGGGAATGAGATACAAAACTTTATAGAATACGGTGGACTATATTCCTGGTATGAAGCAATGCAATATGATGATACAGAAAAAGGCCAGGGAATCTGTCTGCCAGGCTGGCACATACCCTCCCTCAATGAATGGAAGGCCATTGCTCCTTTTACTCTGCCATACTTATTCCTCAATTATTACTACGGTCCCGGTGGGCCTGGTGGTTTGAATCTCAAATATGGGGGAATGTATACCTTTATATGGGAAGAGCCTTCCGGGTTCAAATATGAGCACTATTTTTCCGGTCAAAATACATGGGCAGGATTTTGGACCTCAACTCACCGGGAAGATAAATTTGAAGATTTTAGTAAGCAGCATGTAGCCTTCCAAAGGTGGAACCAGAGTGTAAACATTGAAAATGTTTTAAATGGGCCGATACCAGGCCTCTTCGATAATATGGGACTTTACGTACAGGGTGACAAAATCCACATCAGCGGAGATGTTATCGCCTACCTACAAATTTATGGTATACCAAAAATGGCCAGGTATGCTCAATATGTCCGATGTATTAAAAATCAATGATTATCAAAAAATTAAATAGAATATTGCTTACGGCTGCTTTTATTGGCCTACTAAATTCATGCAATCAGGAGCTGGATATCTCGACAAAAGGCCAAGCCACTCCTGTTGTTTTTGCAGTTATTAACCCTGAGGATAGTATTCATTCAATCCGGATAAGCCGTTCATTTAAAGGTAATGCGGATGCATCCATTCTGGCCCAAAATTCTGATTCAATCTGCTATGACACCTTAACACCAAAATTGGAGTTTTATACAAAAGCAGGTTGGAAATATCACGAAATCAATTTTTTACCAGTTCAAAATTCAACTCGGGAGGTGGGATATTTTTCTAGTCTGGGTCTTCAGTTATATCAATTTCATTCAAAAATCGCTGATTACTTCATCAAAGGAACCCATGTGGTGCTGAATATCCCGGAAGGACCTCAACAAGAAAAGATCACAGCAATTGCAGAATATATAGAGCCTCCAAAGATTTTTGCTCCTAAACAGGGCCTTCATACCAATCTCGATTTCTATCCGGTTTCAGTTGAAGTGAGTTTTGAGGACCCACCAGAATTTGCAAGATATGAGTTACATGTTATGTTTCATATCAAAAGCATTAAGAAAAGTGGTGATACGGTCTTACAAACGATTGACAAAACATTTACCCGTGATTCCGGCAACGATGGTAAAGCAAGGGAATATTCTCATTTGTCTATATTGGTGCCGGGTGATCTGATCCTGGCTCAGGTGAGGCAAGAAGTTATGAAAGATAATGAAGTTGACTACAGGCTTTTCGATCGGATGGAATTCATCCTGCATACCGGATCGGCAGAGTTTTATCATTACATCGACCTTAATAGGATTTCTGATGACTATGGCGGACAAATCGTAACGAATATCACCGGAGGATTGGGAGTATTCGCACTGAAATTTCAGACTAAAGTCACCAACATATTTTTGGGGCCGATTACCATGGATTCATTAATGTATGGTCGCTACACGAAGCATCTGAATTTTAAAAACTGGTAAGGCAGCAATTAAAGACTTACAGATCCGCTATCATTCTGTTGAAGATAATTGAAGCTGGTTGTTCTCGATTATTGAAGTCGTTAGAGCATTGGCAGAACATAGCGATCCCCGGAATTACTGGTTCAAAATGGAAATCCGGGCAAAAAGTGAAAACGCAATTCAACTGTCGACAATTTGTCGACAGTTGAAGATGAAGGGTTCTGATGGAATTCCCTTTTCACAGATCATTATTCATCGATAATGCATTGGCATTCACGATGGACCCGTGTTCTGAATACCGATTGAAGTTCATTCGGAATAACACCCGTGGCCGGGGTCTATCCCGGCTGGGATCCTGAACTTTATTTTCTTGCGATTTTTGTTTTATACCAGAACTCAACCGGAGAATTATCCATGCCTGATTGACCGCCACCGGAATTTACCCTTTCGCTGGCAGCAGGTGCTGCACTAGCTGTTGCACCGCCACCACCGCCGCCACGACCACCGCCGCCCCGGCC
>CAIXKO010000557.1 GCA_903919925.1 uncultured Bacteroidota bacterium
ATTCCTGCCCAATATCCTGATCGCGGAGTAGTTATCTATGGAAATGCAACTACCAACAGTGCCTGGCCGATGCTCCTGGCCGGATGCCCGGTGCAGGTTAAGCGTGGCAGTATAATGTATGGTACGGAACAGATTGATGGTGACCAGTACGGCGCCTATATCATGTTCACCCGCCCCGATAGCAAGATTGCTTCCGTGGCTGCTATCACCGGAACCGGTTTGCCCGGAATGCATGCCGCCGATGCCAACCAGTATTTTGCCGGTGGCAGCGGATTTCCGGATTTCATGATTTTTACTAACGATATCGCAAGGGATGGGGTTAAGGCGGTTAGGTACGCGGGCTTTTACAATAATAAGTGGGAGCTGGAAAAATAGAAATATCAATTTAAAAATATAATCCGATGAAAAGCAAAATTCGATTAGGCGTTAACATGGAGTTTGTCAGAACCCATGATAAAGGTTTTGAATGGGGAGTAAAAAAAGCAGCCGAAATTGGTTACGAATACATCGAACCGATGGTTCACCTGGGCAGGGAATTGCTGAGTGAAGCAGGCTATTTTCACTCCGTTTCCATGTATGACGATCCCCTGATGATCAAGGAAATATGCGATCAGAACCATGTAAAGCTTTCTGGCCTGTCGGCACATACGCCCCTTTGTAAACCTGAAATCAGTGTTGAATATCTAAAAATGGCCATTCGTTGGGCCGCTCAGGCCGGTGCCCCGGTAGTCAATACTGATGAGGGCCCAAAGCCCGCCTGGACTACCAAAGAAATGGATTTTACCTTGATGAAGTACACGCTGACCGAAGCTTCAAAAGTAGCAGAAAGGCATGGCATAAAGATCGGATTGGAACCTCATCAGCAATATAGTACCACTCCTGAAGGTTTAAAAAGCATCTTTGAACTGGTGCATTCTCCTGCAATCGGTATCAATTACGATTGTGGAAATGCCTTTTTGGGCGGTGCCGCCGACCTGTATGACTGGCTGGAGAGCATTAAGGGGAATCTGGTTCACTTTCATGCCAAGGACATCAGCATCCGGCAGGGAGAGGATGAACGCGGTAAGGTAACCGGCACCCCCGTGGGCTGTGCATGCGGTGATGGCGTGGTGGATTGGAAGCGCGTTATCGATATTGTAAAAAGTACCAACAAAGAGATTGTGTTCAGTGTGGAGTGCGGAAATGTGCCTGATGCCATCCGAAGTTTTGAGCACCTCTCCCGTTTGATCTGAAATCATCGGGGTAAGCACTTCACGCATAAGCGAATACCTTAATGGTAAAAGCGAACCCACCTTGAAGGTTGCCCGCACAATCTGCATCAAGCTCGATATCAGCCCTGCAATTGTACTGGGGGTTTGATGATAAAATTCAGGGACCCGCTTTTCTGCATTCACTGAACATTTAAAAAATTATGCTGACGCTTGGTAAAAAGGCAAGATTCTCAGCCATCCATGTTTGCCTGCCGATACGAACCCATTGATAAACATGCTGATCGCGGGAATCAATTTAACTCCATTTCAGATTCTTTCCATCAAATATTATCCGATAAACTTCGCCCTTTCGGGTAGATAATTCTATTGATTTGCCCGCGTAATTCACCCGGCAGATTCCACCGATTTTTGCCGTTACCAACGCTTCGGCTAAGGTGTGGTTGATCCATTTTATCGTTACCTCAAAACCTCCGGCAGCCAGCAGTCCGCTCACTGAACCGGTGGTCCAGGCCCCGGGCAGTGCCGGTAGCAGATCGATCCGTCCGGGGCGGCTGAACAAAAGCATGGTATTGGCGATCTGTGGAATACCACCGTTGCCATCGGCATTGAAAATCATCGCGCCTGGTTCATGCGAGGTTATCAGGTTAGGGTACATCGATCGCTTCACCGCCATCACCTTCAACCGTCCGTAAGCCTCCTCAGCCATCCCCAGCCAGGCTGCCGAAACACCGGCCTGAATTCTTCCAAAAGAGGATTGTTCCCCCCCGGAGTCGCTGCCGGCAATCTTAACACGAACAGTGGTTTGCGCTGCTTTTCGCAAAATGGGATCCGTTTCAAACAAAGGATCAAAACTCTGAAAACATGGGTAAAGTTGCGAGTGGTGACGGTGTCCGGCATCTACTTTGCCTTCAGGAAATTCCGTGAGTTCCCCATCGGCATTCACCGGGTAGTGAGGAAGTCTTGCCAGTTGCGCTTCCCATAACGGTATATTCTGCTGATCGATCCCCAGTTCTCTGCACGATGCAATCAGGTTGATAAGCACCTCTCGTGCAACGGCGATATCCATGGTTGCATTTACTTTGCCAATACCTTCGGTTTCGGGATTATAGGAGGGGATGAAAGTTGAATGGCCTTCCGGATCCGATTCTGCGAGGAAATCCAGGTAAAACGCTGCAATTTCCTTCAGGAGGGGCACACAGCGGTTCCGCAAAAACTCCCGATCGCCCGTGTAGGAAGCATATTCACTGAAAAAACTGGCCAGCCAGCCGCTGCCGGCAGTCCATAATACCCCCGGCCATTCGCCCCAATGCAGCATCAGGCAGGTATTGGAGGCCCGCGGATTGGAAAGGTATCCGCTACAGCCATAGATCCTTTTGGCATTTATCCGCCACTCCGGATAAAAACTCTCCATGGTCCGGAAATACCCTTCCATTAAATCAGGCAAATTGGCGCTGCAAGCCGATGCCATTGCCGACTGAACATTGGTATCGAGGGTGAAATCGCCCGACCATTCAGGGGTCCACGATCCTGTCCATATTCCCACCAGATTGGGCAGCAATTCTCCTGCCGAGCAGATCAGCATATACCTGCCTGCATCATACATTTTCTCCATCAGAGCGGCCGGTAAAAGGTTCTCCTTTTGAGCCCGGCTAAGCAGATCCTCAGTAGTTGCCGTGCGATCAGGGCCACCACCCAAATCCAGCGTTACACGGTTAAAGAGCTCTTTGTGAACCTTTGCATGAGGGGCAAACAGCGTTGCATAATCATCGGGCATACCCGACATCGATTCCGTTAACCGGGGCATCAGGGCCAGAGCATCTTCTTCCTTCAGGTAAGCAACAACCGAACTCTCAGCCAGTGCCGGAACCGGTTTAAAAACTCCCGGGGTTCTGAAATCAAAATTATCTGAGGAATATGCCCACGCCTCACTGAAATCTTTTGACAGTGGTGTTTTCCACGGCACTATCCGGATAATCAGGGTAATATCACAACCCTTGTTTCGGGTGATGATCCTGACCGCTGAGTCATATCCTCCTTTGCCCTGCGTATATACATTATGATAAGTCACCCAATCTTCGGTGCGCTTCATCTCTGAGCGGATCAACTTGTCGGTAATCGCGGGAAAACCGAGTTCACAGGGCGCGGGACCGGTTTGCGAAAAAACAATCACATTTTCCGTCCGGGAAACAAACAGCTTGCGGCAAAACCCGCCGCGGCTATCGCGCCAGCGTTCCTCCACCTCGCCGGTTTGAAAATTTTCTGTTCGCTCATAGTTGGTAATTCCGCCAACACTTTTCTGTTTGATCTGAACAAAAAATGCAGGATGATAAGGATCTGTAGGGATAAGTCCCGGAAAACCCTGATCCTTAGCTTTGGCAAGGAAGAATTCCATACCTGCCTGCCAGGTTTTGTTTCGGATAATTTGCCTGAGCTCCGGAACATAACGTGCCAGGTCCGGAACGATCTCACGATTACCCTGAGGAAGAAACAACCTGCAATGATTGGCAATTAGCGTTTGGTTTTCGGGGGTGCCAAACAGCAGTGCTCCCATCCGTCCGTTACCGGTTACAAAACCATCTTCCCACCTAAGCGCCGGCGTGCGGCTGAGCGATCCACGCACCATGGCAGTAAGATCACCAAACAATACCGCAATCAGCAGGATAATTACGATGTATCTTTTATTCATATTTCCAGGCATTAGGGATTATAGATATCGGTTTTGCTCTGGAAAGATAGATCAACCCTGGCAGATTCATCCAATAATTGACCTGCTATTTTGATGACTGCATTAATTTCAACACTTACTGATCATTTGTAACGTTTTGGCGCTTCCGGCGTCATACTCCCGAATTTTACGATATGAAAAGAATAATTTCCCTTGCAGTATTAGTGATCGCACTCAGCAGTTTTTCACTACAAACCATGGCCCAGGCCGAAGTATCGGGGCAGGTAAAAGACTCCGTTAGCCGGGAGGCAATTGCATTTTGTAATGTCAGTGCCTTAAACGGTAAGGACAGTTTGGTAACCGGCGGCATAACCGATGAAAAAGGTTCATTCCGGTTTACGTTGAACCCGGGCGCCTATCGCCTGATCATCAGCTTTGTGGGATACAATACCGATACCGTGCCCCTGATGATGGGAAACGAAAACAAGTATCTCGGAATACTCAGGCTGAAGGCTGGTGAGGCCATACTGGGCGAGGTTATGATAAAAGGTACCACAAAAAAGTTCACTATCGATAAAGATGTTCAGCTGGTGACTGCCAAAATGCGGGAGGGCTCCACCAATACGCTCGAAGTGCTGGAGCGGATGAACGGCCTATCCTACGACCGTTATAACCGTACAATCAAGGTGGACGGCGACACCAAAGTGATCATGCTTGTGAACGGCCTGGAAAAAAATCAGGAATACATTAAAAATCTCTCGCCCGACCGGATAAAAGAGGTGGAGGTTATGCGCAATCCGGGCGGAAGATACGCTCTCGATGGATATTCCGCAGTCATCAATATCATCTTGAAAAACGATTATCGGGGTACAGAAATCACCGCCCTCGAAAACGGATTGCTCGATCTGGACAACAAAATGGATATTTTCTTTCCAATCAACTTTTCGTCCCTCACCTTCAATTATACATACGACAAGATAAACCTCTATGCAAAGGGCACCAGCATTTTCAATTCATTCAGGATACCCGGAACAACCGATCAGGATTATGCCAACGGATATAGTTTACGCTACCGGCCATTGAACGATGCCAACAATATGCGCATCAAAACCCTTACCAACAGTTATACCGGCGGTGTGGATTACTACCTGAACCCTAGGCACACCCTGAGCTTCGAGAGTACCGTGTCGGCATTTCCGGCCAAACAGTCGTTTGAGCAGAATCAAAAAGTGCAGCTATACCGGAATGATACACTGCTCAATGAGTATACCTCGCACGGGGCCAACCGTTCGGATACACGCGATGTAACCGGGTCCCTATTCTACATTTTCAACATCAGCGATGCCACCAAACTGAACGCCGAGTTTACCTATAACCGCTACAGCGACAGCTATACCAACAGTCTCCTCCAGGGCAACGGCTTTGAAAGGAATGAATCGGGCAGTAACCATAAGGATTTCACCAAGTTTTACACCGAACTGAGTCACACGATCAATGATAAGTCAACGGTGATGGCCGGTTACGGTAATACCTGGCGTAAAATGCAGAACGATTACATGACTGTAACCCGCCTGCTGCCTGCAGAACCGCTGATCAACGATACCACCGACTTTTATATGCGCGAGCTCCGCCATAAGTTGTATGCCTATTATTCCTTATCGCTGAATCAAAAAATGAGTTTTAAGGTGGGTGCTGCCGCAGAGTACAGTCAGCCAAAAACCGCTGAAACCAACCACACTTATCTCATTTACCAGCCTTATCTCGATTTCAATCTTACGGCGCACAAAATGTTGGATATCAAGCTAAAATATCGTGCCAACACGGAATATC
>CAIXKO010000558.1 GCA_903919925.1 uncultured Bacteroidota bacterium
AAAGGAGGGATGATTCCCATATTCCGTAATAATTTTATCGGCTTCCGCATAGATAAAATTGACCAGAGCCATATCGGAGCCAAAATCCAGACTCCAGTTTGGCAGTTCAACCTGGAGGTACATTCCCATTTTATCGGCTGCAGCAAAAGCGGCTTCCGGCGGGCACCACGAGTGGAACCTGAGGTGATTCAACCCATATTCCCTGGCAGTGGCAAATAAACTTTCCCATTCACCCTGGCCCGTCGGAGGATGACCGGTAAGCGGAAAAATACAGCATTCAAGGGTACCACGCATAAAAGCCAGCTCTCCATTGAGATAGAGTTTCTTGTTTTTGGCTTCCAGATCACGAAATCCAAATTGGACCGTTCTAACCGATAAAACATTCTGTTTGTTATCAATCAATGAGATAGTTATGTTATATAACACTGGAGAAAACTCATCCCATGGCATTATTTTCTCACCCACATTCAGCTTAAACCGGGTATTTTCTCCGGTCACCCCGGTAGTGGTGCTTCCAACTTTCCGATTGTTACCGTCAGTAATGTCCACCTGAACCTGGTATGGGTCCTTGCCGGTGAGCATCGATTTAACTTCTCCTGATACGCATTTTCCAGCGAAATCAGGAAAAACCTCCACTCCGGAAATATGAGCAGGGCTAGCCGATTCCAGTGATATTTCTCCCAGAATACCATTCCATTTTATTTGTGTTTCGGCAGTGTAAGCATGAGCCATATCGTTACGGTTCAACATAAACTTCCTCGAATTATCGATGCAAATGGTGAGCTTATGCTTTCCCGGGGTCAGGAGAGCCGAAAGATCGTAATAGTGGGGCGTGGAAAGGCTGTTATTATTACCTGCTTTCTGGCCATCAACCCAAACCACCGACTCCCAGATTACCCTTTCAAGCTTTAAGCTGATATGCAGGCCGCTCCAGCTGTCAGGAATGATAATGTCGCGTTGATAGTAAGCCGGTCCGATGTAGGAAACCTTTCTTTGCAAATGGAGCATTGTTTCCCGATTGAGCACGGGTTCTGTACGGACAGGGTTCCCGATACCTGCGGAGTCCAGTGTGGAGGGAAGAACTACCGACAGGTTGAAATCAAGCAGCCGCACATCCTTTTCCGCTGATGCACCGGTTGAATCCAGGCACAGTGCCCAGTTTCCAGCCAGTGATATTTCATTGCCCGCACGGTTGCAAGCCAGGACAGTGCTTAGAACAATGATTATTGCTATTCCTTTGATCATTTTCCGGCGATATTATTTAAACTTTTCCACATTGATTTTCATCAGTGGAAAAGTACAGGACGCCGGGGATTTTATTTATGACAGATCATTCAAAGAGTTGGAGAAATCGGGAAAGAGAAAGGGTTAAGGGTAAATGGTGAAGGGTGAAGTAAGGGTAAAGGGTGAAGGGTGAAGGGGGAAGTAAGGGTTAAGGGTGAAGGGTGAAGGGGGAAGTAAGGGTTAAGGGTGAAGGGTAAGGGAAGAATAAAGGTTTTAAAGGGTAGATTTGTAGGGGTTGAAGATTTTCAACCCCCATCCTAAAGGGGAATTTAGGATAAAGGTTGAAGATTTTCAACCCCCATCTCCATTGGGAATTTAGGATAAAGGTCCATAACAAAAGGGCAATCCAAATCCGCCTTGCCGTTTCATTCCGCGTTACCTTTTTCCTTTCATAAAAGGATAGGGTTGAAAATCTTCAACCCCTACAAATTTTCAATTTACCACCCTTCACCCTTCACCCTTCACCCTTCTCCCTTCCTTCACCCTTCTCCCTTCTCCCTTACTTCACTCTTCACCCTTCTCCCTTACTTCACCCTTCACCCTTCACCCTTTACCCTTATCTTTTGACGTACTGTCCTTCGTAGTATTCCTGATATTTCCCCGTCGTAATCCTGGTCATCCATTCTTCATTATCCAGGTACCATTCAACGGTTTTTTCGAGACCTTCAGCAAATTGCAGGCTGGGTTCCCAGCCCAGTTCGCGCTGGATTTTTGTGGCGTCGATGGCATAACGGAGATCATGGCCGGCGCGGTCCTTAACGTAGGTAATCAGTGAGGCCGAGGTGCCTGGGGCACGGTTCATCTTGCGGTCCATAATTTCGCAAAGGGTGTGAATCAGGCTGATATTGGTCCACTCATTGAACCCCCCGATATTATAAGTTTCCCCGATTTTCCCGTCGTGAAAAACCATATCGATGGCCCTGGCGTGATCAACCACATAGAGCCAGTCGCGTATGTTTTCGCCCTTTCCGTAAACCGGAATCGGTTTCATGTACTTGATATTATTGATTGCCAGAGGGATGAGCTTTTCTGGAAACTGATTAGGACCGTAATTATTGGAACAGTTTGTAATTACGATGGGTAACCCGTAAGTGTGGTGGTAAGCTCTCACCAGGTGATCGGAGCTGGCCTTTGATGCCGAGTACGGACTGCGGGGATCATAGGACGTGGTCTCCACAAAGAATCCCTCGGAACCCAGTGATCCATATACCTCATCAGTAGATATATGATAAAAACGCTTGCCTTCAAAGTTTCCGGTCCAGGCTTTGCGTGCGGCATTCAGGAGGTTTACCGTTCCAATGATATTGGTTGTGATAAAGGCCATCGGCTCGGCAATCGACCGGTCAACATGGCTCTCGGCGGCCAGGTGGCAAACTCCGGTAATCGGATACTTTTCAAACAGGGCATCAATAACTTCAGCATCCCGGATATCGGCCTTAACAAAAGTGTAATTGGGCGATTGGTCCAGATCGGTGAGGTTCTCGAGGTTGCCGGCATAAGTCAGCGCATCGAGGTTAATAATATGGCAATCAGGATATTTATTCACAAAGAGCCTGACCACATGGGATCCGATAAACCCGGCCCCTCCGGTAATCAAAATAGTTTTTTTCATTGGTTTAAGGTTTTATTGAATTCCACGCAGTTTTTTTTCCCAGTTCCAGGCTGAAAGTAAAGTATCCTCCAGTGAGGTTGCCGCTTTCCATCCCAGCACCTCATTGGCTTTGGAGGTATCGGCCCAAACGGCGACCACATCACCGGCGCGGCGACCAACAATTTTATAGTTTACCGATACGCCGGTTACCTTTTCAAAAGTTTTTACCACCTCAAGAACCGATGAACCACGGCCAGTTCCCAGGTTAAAGAACTCGAAGTTTGCTTCATTTTTTTGGTTGAGCAGCCGTCCGATTGCCGATACGTGTGCCTTGGCAAGGTCTGCTACATTGATGTAATCCCGAACGGCTGAACCGTCGGGGGTGGGGTAGTCATCGCCAAAAACCTTAAGCTCTCCCCGAAGCCCGGCAGCAGTTTGCGTAACAAATGGAACCAGGTTATTTGGGATTCCCCTGGGCAGCTCCCCGATCAGCGCCGTAGGATGTGCACCTATCGGATTAAAATATCTAAGGGCAATTACCCGGATATCTGGCATCGAGTGAACACTGTCGCGAAGAATTTCTTCACAAATCTGCTTGGTATTTCCATACGGTGATTCAGCAGGCAGAATCGGAGCATTCTCGGTGACCGGCAAATCCTTTGGCTGCCCGTAAACGGTGCAACTTGATGAAAACACAATGGATGGCACTTTAAACTGTCCCATGCATTCCAGCAAATTCATCAGGGAAACCAAATTGTTCCGATAATACTTCAGTGGTAGTTCAACCGATTCACCTACAGCCTTATAAGCAGCAAAATGAATAATTGCTTTTAGCTTGGGGTACTTTTCAAAAAAAGCTTCTACCAGCGATTTGTCACAAAGGTCGAACTGCTCAAATGCCGGACGTACACCCGTAATTTTCTCAATTCCATCCAGCGAATCTGCAGTTGAATTTGCGAGATTATCCACTATCACCACTTCATAGCCTTCGTTGATGAGCTCAACAGCCGTATGAGAGCCGATATACCCGGTTCCGCCGGTAACAAGAATTAAGTCTTTCATTCCATGATTTTTTTTACTGATCCTGCTACTAATGTATACTTTTCATTGCTTTCAGGGCAATAAGCTACCCCGTTTTCGTCAAATTTTAGTTTATGGCCAAATTCACTCATCCATCCCGATTGGCGGGCAGGATTCCCGATGACCAAAGCATAGGGCGGAACATTTTTGGTGACCACTGCTCCGGCCCCGATAAAGCAATACTCGCCAAGCGTGATACCGCAAACTATGGTGGCATTGGCCCCGATGGAGGCACCCTTTTTTACCAGAGTGGTGGAATATTGCCCGCGCCGGTTGATACCGCTCCGGGGATTGATCACATTGGTAAAAACCATCGAGGGACCCAGAAATACATCGTCCTCGCAAATTACTCCGGTATAGATGGATACGTTATTCTGGATTTTAACATTGTTGCCCAGCACAACATCGGTGGAAACCACAACATTCTGACCGATATTGCAATTCTCACCAATCTGGCAACCAGGCATAATATGCGTGAAATGCCAGATTCTGGTTCCATTGCCAATCTGAGATCCGGGATCGATAACCGCCGATTCATGGGCGGTAAAGCCTATGTTACTCATGATTAAGGATATTCAGAAGTTTTGTACAGATCAGGTCCAGTTGCTCCTCGTCCATCTCGGTATGTATGGGAAGCGATAAAACCGATTTGCAAAGCTTTTCGGTAATTGGAAAATCGCCCTCCCGATAACCGGCAAAGGCAAATGCTTTTTGCATGCTGAGCGGCACCGGGTAATAAACCATCGATGGTATGCCCTGCTCTTTTAGTTTGATCTGGACAGAATCCCTTAAATCAGGATTAATGAGCAGTGTATATTGATGGTATATATGGATTCCTTTTTCAAATACCTCCGGAATCCGGATATGCGAATTCGGACTCAGTCTATTATTGTAATAATCAGCTGCTTTGCGCCGCCGGGCGATATAATCATCAAGATTTTTAAGATTTACACGGAGAATGGCGGCCTGAATGGTATCGAGGCGGGAATTCACACCAATGATATCGTGGTAATACTTGACTTTAGCACCATGGTTGATGATCATTTCCATGGTTTCGGCCAGATGAGGATCCGAGGTGATCAGGGCACCGCCATCTCCATAACAAGCCAGTGGCTTTGTCGGAAAAAAAGAGGTTGTACCAATGTTTCCGATGGTTCCGGCCATGACACTGGATCCGTTGGAGCTGGTAAAACGGGAGCCAAGTGATTGCGCGTTATCTTCGATTATATACAAATTGTGCGCTGCGGCAATCTCCCCGATTCTGTCCATATCAGCTGGCTGGCCAAAAAGATGTACGGGGATAATCGCTTTGGTTTTTGGGGTGATGGCCTCTTGAATTTTGTCGGGATCGATATTGAATGTTTGGGGGTCGACATCCACCAAAACCGGTTTCAACCTCAAAAGCACCAACACTTCAACAGTGGAAATAAAGGTGAAATTGGTGGTGATTACTTCATCACCGGGTTGCAGGTTCAAAGCCATGAGTGCCACTTGAAGGGCATCAGTGCCATTGGCGCACGGAATGACAAAAGGTACATTCAGGTATGCGGCAAGTTCTTCGCGGAAAGCTTTAACGGCCGGTCCTTTAATAAAAGCAGTGGATTCAATTACGGTTGATATGCCTGCATCAATCTCCGGCTTTAAACGAAGGTATTGCGATCGGATATCCACCATTTCGATTTTGTTCATTTCCGGGAGGTCTAGTTGTGTTTAGTTAGCGAAAGTAACCAATTTCAAGTTTTTTTTGAGCCTGATTCCCGGAATGGATAAAAAATTATTCCGCAATTCGGACAAATGTTTAATTGTTAGTATCTTTGTTCATTACTATGGAAGTCATTCAATCGATAAGAAAACTGTTGTTCCTGGAGGATTGTGTGATCATCCCGGGGCTTGGCGGCTTTGTTTCACAATACCGCCCGGCTGTTATTGATAAAATAACCGGGACTTTCATTCCACCGGCAAAAGCTATCGTGTTCAATGGTGAACTCGTCCAAAATGATGGCGTCCTGGTTAGTTTTATTGCCAGGCAAAAAGGAGTTTCCACTGAGGTGGCGCGGGAACTGGTTGAACGGTTCGTGGATGATACATTTATAAAACTGGATCATAATACCCCCGTTTTCATTGAAGGGATCGGGCAGTTTATCCGTGATAAAAATCGCGAGATTCGTTTTCAGGCCGATGCTGGAACCAATTTATTTCTGGATTCATTCGGATTGGCATCGTTCCACCTTCGTGAAATCGTGCCGGAACCGGTTTCCAGTTTACAAAGACCATCTGGATTGCTGGATGATGAGGTTTCCATTACCATTGATTTTCCTGTTTCCGAAAAACTTAGCACGTCACGTAACCATAATCTCCGGCGCATTGCGATTGCCATGCCGCTGCTGATCGCTTTCTCACTATTACCCTATAATTCAAGCGTTCTCGATACTTTAAGATCTTCACCTGCATCGATTGCCCCTGAGCCGTCATTATTCAGGTTAAATTACCCGGATCCGATGCTTAGGGATACCGCCAGGGTGATTGTTTTTCCGATTGCTCAAGAACAAACCACAGAGGAAGTGAAGAGTGGTGGTGAGGATGTTAAGGGTGTTACGGATGTTAAGGATGTTGAGGATGTTAAGGGTGTGGGGAGTAAGGATGTTAAGGAAGTTAAGGGTGTTACGGATGTTAAGGATGTTAAGGAAGTTAAGGGTGTGGGGAGTGTGGAAGTGAAGAGTGAAGAAGTTAAGATTGTGGTGGGGAAATATCCGGTGATTGCAGGGTGCTTCAAGGTTAAGAATAATGCCGAAAAACTACATAAACAGCTAATTGACAAAGGTTACCCAGCCTTTATATCGACATCCCGAAAAGGTTTCTACAAGGTTGGCATGGAT
>CAIXKO010000559.1 GCA_903919925.1 uncultured Bacteroidota bacterium
ACCCGAAAAGTGGAGGCAGTTCTGTTGTGAAGTAGTTCCTTTATTAAAAATGAGTAAATACACCTGGACCAGCAATGAAACATTTAAGGGGGAAATTGAGATAGCTCATTATGGTAAGGAAGATCTCAAAAGCACTCCGGTTAGCTGGAAACTTCTGAATGAAAAGGGAGATTTATATCGGAAAGGCGAGTTGGTGAGGCCGGTTATTGAGCGCGGGGGTGTTGTCAGCATCGGGGAGCTAACATTCGATTTTAAGGGTATTGACGGTGCACAAAAATTAAAAATTCTGATTTCAGTAGACGGCACCGGATATAGAAATGAATATGACCTTTGGGTTTATCCGGATTCGATAGATACAAGAATCCCGGATGGGGTAATGGTTTCAAAGGAATTGGATTCAAAAACGAGGAAGCATCTGCAGGATGGGGGAAAAGCAATTATTTTCCCAGATCATGCAAAACTTAAAAATTGCATTAATGGTGCATTTCAACCCGATTTCTGGTGTTATCCCATGTTTGCCCGGGCAGCGATTAACATGGGCATTGAACCCGCACCCGGTTCACTTGGGTTTATTTGCGATCCGGAATCCCCCTTGTTAAAGTTTTTTCCAACGGAATTCCATAGTAACTGGCAATGGTGGCACCTGGTAAAAAATTGCAAGCCGATCATTCTGGACGATACTCCTTCAGATTATAAGCCTCTGATACAGACGATTGATAATTTTGCAAGGAACCATAAACTGGGAATGATCTTTGAAACGAAATACGGTAATGGCAGTTTGCTGATCTGTGCCATCGATCTGCTGAAAATTCAGGACAAACCTGAGGCAAGACAATTGTATTACAGTATTCTGAACTATGTGAAATCCAATAGCTTTTCTCCTGAAAAAGAGCTCAGTACGGATATTATCCATAAACTCATACCTTAAATCCAGCTGTAAAAATTAGATTACCAGACTATGAAAAGCATATCATTTGCACTTCTCACCTTACTGATTGTTGGCCTTACCGGTCAGCTGAAAGCTCAGAATATCTCGCTGGAGCAGCTTCAGGAGATCGCCATTATTGACCAGAAAGTCATGATGCCCATGCGCGACGGCATCAGGTTGTGTACCGACATTTACCGGCCTAAAACGGGAAAGCCGGTCCCGGTGATTTTCGAACGCACCCCTTATAATTTCAATGCTTACAGAGATGGAAAACTGAATACCGGTGCATTCCGTAAAATATACAACGCAATTAAAAGAGGATATGCCTATGTTATTCAAAATGAGAGGGGCAGGTATTATTCTGAGGGCGAGTGGGATATCCTCGGAACTCCTCTGACCGACGGATATGATGCGTTCAGTTGGATGACCAGCCAGACTTGGTGCAATGGTAAGATCGGGACTCTGGGTTGTTCCTCAACGGCCGAATGGCAGATGGGTGTGGCATCGCTCGATCATCCTTCACACTCTGCCATGGTGCCAATGGGTTTTGGAGCCGGAGTGGGCAGGATCGGGCAATATTATGAACAAGGGAATTGGTACCGGGGAGGAGCCTTGCAGTTGCTGTTCTTCAGTTGGCTTTACGATACGCAGCATGATGATTTCCGACCCAGGCCTCCGCAGGGAATGAAACAGGAAGATCTGCTGCGCATTCAGCGATTCTATGATCTCAATCCTACCATGCCTACGGTAGATTGGGCAGAGGCTTTCCGGCATCTGCCGGTTAATGATCTGTTTAATTACCTGGGGGCATCTAAAGGTATTCTGAACCGCATGATCAGCAGGAAGCCGAACGATCCGGAATGGTATAAAGGGGGACTCTATCATGATGATATGCCTTTCGGGGTTCCGGCATTCTGGTTTATTTCCTGGTACGATATAGCTTCAAGTCCGAATATCGCGATGGTCAACCATATCCATAAGAATACCAAAGACAAGGAAGTTGCTGATAACCAGTATATGATTATTTCCCCTTCGAGGCACTGTGGTTTTTGGGGGGATTCATTGAACACTGTTATCGGAGATCGTAATATTGGTAATGCCCATCTGGCGTATGACAGTTTGATAAACAACTGGTTCGATTACTGGCTGAAAGGTGATGAGAATGGATTTGTCGGAAAATTACCTTATGTTCAGTATTATACAATGGGCATGAACAAGTGGCAGGCAGCGAACGAATGGCCTCCTGCAAATGCTGTGATGACCCCTTTTTACCTGAAAAGCAATGGTAGCGCCAATAGTCTGAACGGCGACGGAACGCTTTCGATGACATTGCCCGGGAAAAAGGAAAAGCCTGATAAATTTACTTACGATCCCTTTGATCCGGTTATGTCATTCGGTGGCAACTTCTGCTGTTACGGGAATGCAATAAAGGTAGGTTCATTCGACCAGACGGAGATGGAGCTTAGGAAAGATATCCTGGTTTATTCCTCTGAGATCCTTAAGGAAGCTTTGGAGGTGAGCGGTTTTATAGAGACAACCCTATATGTATCATCCGATGCTAAGGATACTGATTTTACCATCAAGCTCATTGATGTTTACCCTGACGGCCGTGCCTATAACCTCGACGAAACCATACAGCGCGCCAGGTACCGGGATGGTTATGACCGGGAAGTATTCATGGAGCCCGGAAAGGTATATCAGGTCAGGCTGACTCCCATGTCAACCAGTAATCTGTTTGAAAAGGGCCATCGC
>CAIXKO010000560.1 GCA_903919925.1 uncultured Bacteroidota bacterium
ATCTATGGACGATCCACGCTGCGATAGGGTGCTGATGCCGGAAATTCCCGGTTTATCAGATGCGGGGAATTGCCGCGATTGGGAGACCAGCATCCCTATTGATCTGGAAAAAATCAGAAATAAGGATGAAAAATATTGGAAACAATATCAGGGAACACCTAAAGCGTTCATTAATCCAATGCAGGCTGCCGGAATGTGGCAGAACCGTTTTGGAAAATTCACTCAGGTACGCTTCCCTGCCGCAACCAATCAGCTTGCTATTGAACATGGAATTCTTGATCATTTGCGGCCATCGGATACGGGAGTCATGGTTAGCATGCCGGCAAATGAGGGGATTTCAGCAGCCTCTTCAGGGGTTGACTTCAGTGGACTTTTCCTTGGGTTAAGCTTCTTTTTGATTGCGGGTGGTATTATCCTTACCATTCTGATTATCAGGCTTGGGCTCGAAAGCCGGATCGCACAGATTGGTACACTCAGAGCCGTGGGATGGCCGGAGAAGCGAATCAGGCAAGCATTTATACTGGAGAATGGCCTTTTAGCCCTCATTGGAACCGCTATTGGGCTTGCACTGACCTACTTATACACTATTTTGGTTTTCAAAGCCCTGAATGGTGTATGGAACAGCATTGTCCTCACCGATTCATTAAAGCCAATATTCAAGCCAGAAACACTCGTTGCCGGGATGTTTATCAGCCTGATTGTTTCGATTGTGTCTGCATGGCTTGCACTCAGAGGGTACTTTAGCCGTAAACCAGTGGATTTGCTGGGGAGGAACAGGCGAGTGAAATCTGACAACAAAAAACGGATTCTGACTTATTTATCTGCAGCTATCAGTTTTGGATCTTTGGCAATGGTTGCTTATGGGCTGATCCGGTTTCAATCAGTGAGCCCAACTTTTTTCTTCTTTGCGGGAACGCTGATGCTGGTCAGTATAATTCTTAACACTATCCGCCTGAATAATTTTCATCAGCCACGGGAGGGCATAAACCTAACATTCATCAGGCTGGGTATATCCAACATAATCCGTAATGGCAACCGCAGCCTGTCGGTAATTTTGCTTTTCGCTATCGGCATATTCATGGTATTAGCGATAGGGGCAAACAGAAAAAACACTGGAATTCCCGGGTTACCGCTTCATACAACCGGGCCCCGGACAACCGGTACCGGAGGGTTTTCATTTTATATAGAAACCACCGTACCGGTACCTGATAATTTAAGTAATGCCTTGGTAAGGGCAAAATACGGCATGGAAACAGCCTCTGAAATTGTTCAGTTAAAAAGGATGGAGGGTGATGATGCCAGCTGTTTGAATCTGAACCGGGTAAGCAATCCGCCGGTGATTGGTGTGCCGGAAGGTGCTTTTGACCAGCGGTTTCATTTCGTTTCCCAAAAAAAACAGCCTGTTCCTGAACAGGCATGGATTTTACTGAATCAAGAGCTTTCAGCCAATACAATTCCGGCGATAGCTGATCAAACCGTTATTCAGTGGGGTCTCGGACTCAAGATCGGGGACACGCTGAAATACAAATCTGAGGCTGGCAACACGGTTCACCTGGTCCTGGTTGGAGGACTGGAGAATTCCATTTTTCAAGGCAGTATTCTGGTATCGGAAAAACAGTTTATTCGCCATTGGCCATCACAAAGCGGAACTAATATACTACTGGTTTCAGCCAAGCCTGAAAATATTCCATCTGTTCAATCCGAGCTTCTCCGGGTTTTCCGTGATTACGGCATCGACCTGAAACCTGCTGATGAAAAGTTGGCAGAATTCAATTCAATAGAGAACACCTATTTATCTATTTTCCTGGTGATGGGTGCTTTAGCTATGCTCCTGGGAACTATTGGATTGGCAATTATTCTTGCGCGCAACCTCCAGGAGCAGCGCTCAGGAATTGCCCTTTTGCGGGCTGTCGGGTTCAGCAGTTACAGGATTCTGCGGCTCGTTTTTTTTGAATATTCTGCCCTTCTCCTGGCCGGAACCCTTGCCGGAGGTATTCCGGCGCTGGTATCTGTTCTTCCGGGATTGCTCAATAAAACCAGCGAAGTATCTCCGTTGTTCCTGATCTCCATACTATTCCTTCTGATAGCCAGCGGAATGATTTGGATTTTAGTACTGGGCTGGATTTCAGTAAAAAAGCTGGCGATAGCTGCGAATCTGAGGGCGGAATGACATTATGGTTTATCAGACAGTCAGGTGTTTTTCGAGCATTTTATAGAGTGCATCACGATCAACGGGTTTGGTTAAAAAATCATCCATGCCGGCTTCCATGCATCTCTCCTTTTCCCCTTTAATCGCTCCGGCGGTTAAAGCAACAATCGGAATCCGGGTGTTCTTATCCTGTTCAAATTTTCGAATTTCGACAGTAGCCTCAATGCCGCTGATCTCAGGCATTTGTACATCCATAAATACCAAATCCGGAAAAACCTGCACAGCCATATCAAATGCTTCTTTGCCGCTTTTTGCTTCTAAAACCGTTGCATTGGGAATCATTTGCTTAATTAATGTTTTTGCCAGCAATCTGTTTAAGGCAACATCCTCTGCAATCAGGATAACCGGCGCAATACCCTGTGCAATCCCAATGGTGAGACTAAGCGGCACTAATTTTTTCCCTGGCACAACCTCAGGAGGTTGATTTCGTATACATCGCAGAAAATTCAACAATTCCTGTTGTTTGATTGGCTTTGTCAGATTGAACCGTACCCCCAGCTTTTTGCATTCTTCATGGATTTCAACATCATCTGAGGAGCTATGAAGCAATATTACAGGCTGAATATCAGGACCGAGTTTTAGTTTGTCCCTGATGATTCTGATGGTTTCGATTCCGTCGATGCCGGGCATGTGATAATCAACAATAATGACATCAAACGGTTTCGAATTTTCAATAATTTTTATTGCCTGGTAACCATTATCGATACCTTCAAACCCAATGCCCCAATTCCGGAAGGTATGTTCAAGGATCATCCGGTTATTGAAATTATCATCAATAACCAATACTCGTCCAACGTCAGTCAAGTCACTATAATCAATTTTATTCCCTTCCTCATAATTGACTGTAAGAGTAAAAAAGAAGGTTGATCCTTTCCCGGTATCGCTGTTAATGCCGATTTTGCTACCCATTTTTTCAGCCAGCATATTGGATATAGTCAGGCCCAGTCCAGTTCCGCCGAATTTACGTGTTGTTGATGAATCTGCCTGAGTAAAAGCTTTAAACAACTGTTTTTGTTGTTCCTTGCTAATGCCTATTCCTGTATCTCTGATTGCAAAGCAAAACTCTCCTGATGTAGCATCCGATTTATTGAAAGTTACTTTCAATTCCACCTCTCCTGATTCGGTAAACTTCACGGCATTCCCCAAAAGGTTTACTAAAATTTGCTTTAGTCGTATAGGATCTAATACGGCAAAGCGGGGAATATCGTGCTGAATATTCAACAATAGTTCAATTCCTTTTTGGGAGGCATGATATTTAATAATATCGGAGGAATGTTCAGCAAGTTCAATAATATCACTTTTAATATAATCAAGCTCCATTTTCCCGGCTTCAATTTTAGAAAAGTCGAGGATGTCATTGATTATTCCCAATAATGAATGGCCGGAAGTATTGGCATTTTCAGCATATTGCTGCTGGATCTTATTCAGCGGGGTTTTCATCAGCAGTTCAGTAAATCCGATGACTCCATTTAGCGGAGTCCGGATTTCATGGCTCATATTCGCCAGAAATTCTGATTTGGCTTTACTGGCAATATCTGCTTCCTGCTTGGCTAAGAGGAGAATTGATTCTGTTTTTTTCTGCTCTGTTATATCCCAGTTGGTTCCGATCATCCGAAGAGGTTTACCATTATCATCGCGCACCACCACGGCAAGGGCTCTTACGTTATGAATGGAGCCTACAGATCGGGTCACCCGGAATTCGGTATCAAACTCCTTTATTCCTTGCAAA
>CAIXKO010000561.1 GCA_903919925.1 uncultured Bacteroidota bacterium
TAATCCAGGAAAACATACGAAACAGTAAAGAAGAACAATTTCAGGAAGGTTTTCTCCGTGAGCTGTTTGTCAGTATTTTAGGTACGGTACGATGTGTATGCCTATAATGGCGGGCTGTTTATTCCCGATGAGATTTTGGATACGGTTCAGATCGATGATGAGTTGCTTTACCGGCATACCTTCAAGCTCTCAGAATATGATTTTGTGAGTGAGGTTGATGTGAACATTCTCGGGCATATTTTCGAAAACTCGCTCAATGAATTGGATGAGATCAAGGCTCAGCTTGACGGACAGGAGGTTGATAAAACCAAGACCCGGCGGAAAAAGGATGGCATTTTTTATACGCCCAAATACATTACCAAGTACATCGTTGATCAAACCATAGGTAAACTTTGTATCGATAAAAAGGCTGAACTTCTGATTGTTGACGAGGATTATTTTACCGATAAGAAACGAAGCATCAAAACCAAACAGCCTTTAGCCGCCAGGCTGACGGAATATAGAAACTGGCTTTTACAACTCACCATTTGCGACCCGGCTTGTGGTTCCGGAGCATTTCTAAACCAAGCACTGGATTTTTTAATCAACGAGCACCGGTATATCGATGAACTCCACGCCAAACTATTTGGCGACTCACTGGTTTTGAGCGATATTGAAAAAGGCATCCTTGAGCATAACTTGTTTGGGGTTGATTTAAACGATGAAAGCGTGGAGATTGCCAAGCTCTCACTTTGGTTGCGCACCGCCCAACCCAACCGGAAGCTGAACGATTTGAACAATAACATCAAATGCGGAAACTCGCTGATTGATGATCCCGCCGTGGCCGGCGACAAAGCTTTTAACTGGAATAAGGAATTCCCCCAGGTGTTTGAAAAAGGAGGATTTGATGTGGTGATTGGAAATCCACCGTATGGGGCTTCTTTTAATGAAGTCGAAAAAGCGTTCATTTCAAAATTTGAGACCTACAAATATCGATTTGAGAGTTATGTTTATTTTTATGAGAAAGGAATCACAATTACTAAGAAAGGTGGATACCTTGGCTTTATAACACCAGAAATATGGCTAAATTTAGAGAATTGTAAGTCTCTCAGGAAATTCATTTTCACCAACTCAGATTTAGTTGAGATTCATATTATTGGTGAAGCTGTATTTGCTGAAGCAGTTGTTAATACTGTGATCTCAATACTTTGTAAAGAGAAGACAAGGCAGGAATTCACAATCATAAACAAGGGCAATAGCTGGAATTATCCTTATGAAACTTGGGGGCGAGCTCGCTTACTTGCAATCGAGTATAGGATTAGCCTTGATGAACAGAGAATCTTTGAAAGAATTGAAAAGAACTCCTCATGTTTGGAAAATTTAGGAGAAGTTATTCAAGGAATTACTCCTTATGATAAATATAGGGGGCAAGACAGTGAATTGATTAAGAAAAGAGGCTATCACTATGATTATAAAAAGGATAGTACTTGTGGCAAATGGCTAAATGGCGAAGATGTTACTAGGTTTACATTATCCTGGAGTGGTGAGTGGTTGAGTTATGGTGAATGGTTGGCAGCTCCGAGAGAAAAGAGGTTTTTCGAGGGAAATAGATTAGTTTTTCGCGAAATACCTGGAAAGAATAAAAGAATTCAAGCGGCACTCACGGATGAAGTGAGTTATTATGGGAATTTGAAATTGCCCAATTTTGGAAAAGAAATCTTTCCAAAACTTAACCCTCAAGATATCAAAATGTTGCCAATTAGTAATCAAATTGGATCAACGCAACTTCCCTTCATCGATAGAGCCGATCGCA
>CAIXKO010000562.1 GCA_903919925.1 uncultured Bacteroidota bacterium
ACTGTCGGGTATTGCTATTGCCATTGGCATCATGGTCGACATCGGAATCGTTGACGTGGAGAATATTACCAGGCACCTGGAAATGCCTGGCAATCATAATCTTCGGGGAAAAG
This sequence comes from uncultured Bacteroidota bacterium, assembly GCA_903919925.1. Taxonomy (GTDB): domain Bacteria; phylum Bacteroidota; class Bacteroidia; order Bacteroidales; family UBA12481; genus UBA12481. The sequence goes on from CAIXKO010000562.1 coordinate 114, forward strand.
ATTTACTTCAGTTGATTTATACCGGCACTACCGAGGTAAGAGCGGCTGTTACTGTAGCACTGGCCACCACGATTGCCAGTTTTCTGCCGGTTTTTGCCATGGAAGCAGCTGAGGGCAAGCTGTTCAGGCCATTGGCATTTACCAAAACTTTTGCCATTACCTCATCGTATGTTTTAGGCATGGTGGTACTGCCGATGCTGGCATACTATATATATTCTATTCAATTTGATAAGCAGCGGTTCCGGAAAATGTGGAATTACATTTTAATACTCGCCGGACCGGCTGCGGTGATTTTTCTCGGGGCATGGCCGGCCCTGGCGCTCACGCTGATGGGGATAAACAATCTGCTCATTCAAACTTGGCCGGAATCAAGGAAGCAGATGCCGCGATACATCAATATCGGGTTAACCATTCTGGTAGCGGTGTATTATCTTACTGTTGAGTGGCTTCCGTTGGGGACGCATCAGGGAACCGGAGTGAACTTTTTGTTTGTTGGCGGTTTGATTGGCTTTATTCTGGCTTTGCTGATGACCATGATTCATTTTTATGAGCGGATACTCCGTTGGTGCCTCGGAAATAAAGTGAAGTTTTTACTGATCCCGGTATTCACCATTTTGATTGGAATCGTTATTTGGCTCGGGTTCGATAAATCATTCGGTTTTATCGGAAACGGTTTTGATAAATTGGGCGTAAACATCAGGCAATCTGCAATTTGGACAGGAGCGGTGAAAACATTTCCCGGAGTTGGCAAAGAGTTTATGCCAGCACTTGATGAAGGTTCATTCCTGCTGATGCCCACTAGCATGCCGCATGCGGGTATTGAGCGGAATATCGAATATGTGCAGCAGCTCGATAAGCAGCTCACCACCATTCCCGAGGTTGATTTAGCCGTGGGAAAATGGGGTCGCGTAAACTCGGCATTGGATCCCGCACCGGTGCAGATGTTTGAGAATACCATAAATTATCGTCCGGAGTTTATTTTGAATGAGAACGGCCATCGCATGAAATTCAGGGTTGACCAGGATGATAATTTTGTTTTGCTGGATGGTACCAAATACAATGCACAAAGCGATGAATTCAGGCTGATCCCCCGCGAAAACCTGATTCCGGATGAGAGTGGCGAATATTTCAGGCAGTGGCGACCTGGCATAAAGAGTCCGGATGATATTTGGAATGAGATCGTTAAGGTAACCAATCTCCCCGGATTAACTTCAGCTCCAAAATTGCAACCCATTCAAACCCGGCTGGTTATGTTATCAACGGGAATGCGGGCTCCGATGGGACTCAAAGTATATGGTCCCGATTTGGATGCCATTGAAAAAGCTGGTTTAGAGTTTGAAAGATTATTGAAAGAGGTTCCATCGATACAGGCATCATCGGTATTTTACGACCGGGCGGTTGGGGCTCCGTATATCGAAATAAAAATGAACCGGGAGGCTATTGCGCGATATGGGTTAACGGTAAATGATGTGCAGGAGATTGTGCAGACTGCTGTTGGCGGCATGGCTCTATCCACCACGGTGGAAGGCCGCGAGCGATTCCCGATCAGGGTTAGGTATGCACGCGAATTGCGATCATCGCCAGAGGATTTGAAAAAAATTCTGGTTCCTTCCATGACCGGTGTTCAGGTACCGCT
>CAIXKO010000563.1 GCA_903919925.1 uncultured Bacteroidota bacterium
GAAAATAATCTCTGCAAGATTGCTCGTCCGGGAACTGTTTGGAAAAATCTATAAGCTTCATATTCTTTATTTTGATACGAAGCTACTTCGGTCGAACGTAACCTATTTACGTTTTGGTTAATCATTACGGACAATCATATTATCTTTATTATGATTGATATTAATAATTATGTCACAAAATACGCTGAGAATAGCCGCGTTCAATTGGCTTAAGAGTCAATCAGATTTGTATGAGGATGTGATTCCACGGAAAGTGCTGGAAAGCGGATTCATTTATTACAATGAGCGTATAACTTTGATTGGCCCACAAGGCATATGGAAACCTGCCGGGATGGAGCTACCCCTTTCCATAACAACAGTTTCGGATGGTCCATATACGGATTCCTTCGATGCCAATGGATTATTGAGATACAGCTATAGGGGCATCGATATAAATCACCGGGATAATGTTGGACTGCGGAGAGCCATGGAAAACCAAGTTCCTTTGATTTACCTAAGGAGCATTGTCCCAGGGAAATACCTGGCAGCCTGGCCAGTTTTCGTTATCCAGGATCATCCAAAGGAACTGAGCTTTTCAATTGCAGTTGAGGAGATGGCACTCGTTAAAGCTAGCCTTCAATATGACTTGGATGGGGTACTAGCAACCGGTGATCTTGATCAAGCACGCCGTCTTTACCTGACCCGGCAAGTTAAAGTTCGATTGCACCAGCGATTGTTTCGCGAACGCGTTTTGCGAGCATACCAGTTACAATGCACCTTATGTAGATTACGGCACACTGAACTCCTCGATGCCGCTCACATTATTGCGGATGCTAATGACGAAGGAATTCCGATTGTACCCAATGGGTTGGCGCTTTGTAAAATTCACCATGCTGCTTTCGACAAAAATATCATTGGCATTAGTCCTGACTACCAAGTTCGAATTCGTGAAGATATTCTTGCAGAGGTTGATGGGCCTATGCTAAAATTCGGTATCCAATCGCTCGATAAAACATGCATTATTCTTCCTCGAAATCCAATTGAACATCCGGATCGAGATCGGTTAAAAGAACGATTTGATGAATTCATGAAGGCGGGTTAATAGACCTAATGTTTTGGTTAATGTGAAAGAGTCTACATGAAGGAAAGTCCAAAGTCCTATGCCGGGGCGTAACAATACGCCCCGGCAGACCTTGATTAAATTAAAATAGTCGGTCCAGGTCACGGTGCTGGAACCATAGCGGTTAAGAGAACGCTTCCGGCATAGTGAAGCCTTCCCTTTTTTGGGAATGCTTCAGATGGTGCTTGTGAATAAGACGGGTGTCCGGAATTCCCGTATCTTATTCTTAGGTTATCAATTAATTAAAAATAGAGATTGACGTTAATCAGAACAAGCAGTAAAATGATATTGACACACCTTGATTAAACACTCATGCTCCTGAATGAATATCTCATTTTCGATAGTCTCAGACACAATTTCTGACCTGGCTCCACATTTCGGGCAGGTCATCGGCTGGTCGCCCATCAGGTAATTATCTGTTTCCATATTTTTGAAATGTAATTATCCAGCTGCCATTTTTGCTGCCGCCTTGAATAAATCTGCTGGCATGGGTTCTTCCAATTCCCATTTTATACTCATCGGTCTGGATCCTTTATGCGATCTGTAACCTACCGGGCCCAAATAATAGTAGGGGCAAGTGAACCCGAAGGTGTCTTTCTTGGTTTCTCTCACAAAAAGCAAGAGGGTTTTGCCAATTTTACCCTGGTTGATATAGGAGGTCCCCACCGGACTATCAGGACTTACACGGTTCTGCGACTGCCAGTGGAAAATGGTTTCACTGATAGCATAGTCATCATATTGAGTGCTTTCAGAAAAGTCTTTATCAGATTTATTTAGCGTGACCAGAAGAATCTCTGCGTTTAAATCAGCTAACTGGATTACCCCTTCCTGCGAAGGGAAAGGCCTTTCCGGGGTTGATTTCCTGAACGCCGCAAGGATTTGATCGCGGCTGTATCTGGCATGCAGCTCGACGGTAACTTCAAATTCCGAAGGTAACACCGGATTTGTTCGGGTGATATTCTCCCACTGGTAATCAACAATCTCCGCAATCTCTGCTTTAATAAATGGATATTTGTTAATCTCTAGAATTCCATGATAAATAGATTCAAACTCATAACGACTTATTCCATTTTGCCAGATGTCATAATAGAACATCAACGCAAATTTTTCTTGATCCTTGTTGGATTTTAGGCAATTAAACGAGTTGGCAAGTAATTCCCTGATGAAATTCAGGTACCGTGGTGAGTCGATTTGGATCAAACGCCTTAATCCTTTTAAGATGACATCCGAAAATCCGGAGGAGTCATATTGAATCAATCCAGACTCCTTCTTATAGCCCGACCAGGTTTTATTATTTGAATATATAGTTCTGATATCCAAATGATGATGACTAAGAAAGTTGGTAAGATTTAGGCTAAGTTCTGAATTATGCTGAAAGGAGGCTATTTCCCTGATCAAACGGCGGGAATTGAAAATGGCGTTTTTTATGTTGGTGAGAATATACTCTTTTGCTGTTACCTCCATTTTAATGGTGCATCCGGCTGGCAAATGAGGAAATCCCAAATCTATTTCCCTGGAAATATTCTGATCTGTTTTTCCAACAAGAGCCCTGAATTTTTCTGAGAAATTATATTGAACATGTGCTTGACTCACAAAGTCAAGCACCGTCAGACAATCTTTGTTTTCACTGATTCGCAATCCTCTTCCCAATTGTTGCAGGAAGATGGTTAAGCTCTCGGTTGGCCTTAAAAAAAGGACAGTGTCGATTTCCGGTATATCAACCCCTTCATTGAAAATGTCAACCACGCATACAAAATTGACTTTCCCCTGCTGCAACTGTTTACGAATGGATTTTCGATTTTCATCGGTATCAGCATTCCCATTACTGACCAGATAGGTTGCTGAAAGTCCTGCTTTTGTCAGGCTATCACTCATGAATATGGCATGACTAATAGTCGTGCAGAAACATAATGCTTTACAGGAATGAGGATCCGTAAGGTAATGCCTGATTGCTTCAATGATCAGCTTGACGCGCTTTTGGTCGGATAATACAATTGTTAATTCTGATGGATCATATCTTCCTGACGACCAGGTCATATCCCGCAAATCGACAGAATCATCGGTAATGCAAAAATATTGAAAGGGGCTGAGGAGCTTGAGGCTTAAGGCATCGGGCAATCTGATTTCTGCTGCAATGTGATCACAAAAATCAGGCAGCAGGCTTTTACCATCCATCCTTTCCGGTGTTGCTGTTAGCCCAAGCAGAATGTCAGGATTGAATAGCTCAAACAGACTACGGTAGCTGTTTGCTTGTGAGTGGTGAGCCTCATCGATGACGATATATTGGTAGAAATCCTTTGGAAATCTCGATTCGAAGAGTTCTTTTTTGCTGTTAAAGGTTTGCACGGAAACAAATAGATGCCTTAGATCCCCGCCACTGGGTTGATGGTTTCCTACCCAGAGTTGCCCGAATTCTCTGTCTCCCAGGACGGACCTAAAGTGGCTCAGAGACTGGGCCAATATTTCTTCTCTGTGTGCGACAAAGAGGAGGTTGCAATTTCCTCCTCTGGATTCAAACGACCTTTTAAAATCAAACGCAGCAATGACAGTTTTACCAGTTCCTGTTGCTGAAACAATAAGATTCCGATAACGATTGTGCAATGTCCTTTCAACCTGTAATTTATCAAGAATAGCTTTTTGAAACGGGAACAAGCTAATCTTAAAATAGTCGTTGAAATCAATGGTAGACCTTGGCGATCTTTCTGTTTCAATCGCTTTCCGGAACTTTTCAATTCCGCCAATTTCAAAATCCTCGAATTCGGGACTATTCCAATAGTGATCGAAAGTTGCCTTGGCTTTCTCAATAATATGTGGGTTTTCCTGGGCTGTAACCCGGATGTTCCATTCCAACCCTTTGGTAAGTGCTGAACGCGAGAGATTGGAAGAGCCGATGTATGCAGTATCAAACCCTGAATCCCGTTCAAAAATGTAAGATTTTGCATGGAGGCGCTCCAGCTTAGTTTGATAAGATACCCGGATTTCGGTTCCTGGTAGTTTTGATAAAAATTCCAAGGCACGAGGTTCGGACGCAGCCATGTATGTGGTCGTAATTATTTTGAATTCAGCACCTTCCCTAAGTGTGAATTCCACTAAAGCTTTTTCAAAAATCCTCAACCCCGACCATCTGATGAACGAAACGATCCAAAGAATTCGGTTGGCTGATAAAATATCTCTTTCAAGTTCAGCATCAATAGAAATTTCGGCACTGCTTCCGGTAAAAAGACTACTGATCCTGAGCCCTGTCATCGGTAGAGACACTTTTATGGAGGCAATAATTTGTTCATCCGTTTTGGCTATTTTCGAAAGGATAGCTGTCAATATCCGGCCTTCCTGAAGGATAAGATCATTGCTCAAGTCAAGCTGTAACTCATTATCTACAAAGCGGATAATATCATTGATAAACCGTATCTGATTCTCAACAGGGTGGTTTTCCTTGAACTCCCTGAGTGCTATAGAAATCAGCTTGCTGAGGTAGTTTGTAAGAATGATGGAAGCTTCGCCAGGATCTACCTCAACCTCTTGTATATAGAATCGATCCTTTGAAATCTGATCCAGTTTCTTCTTTATTGCCAGATTGATAATGCTTTCGTATATACCTTCCTGCATGCTAATGGTTTTTCATATAATCAAGTACAATGGAAATATCCGCATCCGCCCAATCGAGAAGCAACAGATCCGGTTTCTCCAGCCATTTACTATGGCTATGTTCATTCAAAGATAATTCGCCACTGACAATTTTACAGATAAACGGGATAAGTCGAATGCTTAAGTTCTTGTGATAATGATGAATGTTATCCCTGAGCTTGTCTGTTATCTGGACCACCAACCCAAGTTCTTCATGAATCTCTCTAAATAAGCATTCCTCTTCCGATTCTCCTTCCTCACGCTTACCTCCTGGGAACTCCCATTTCAATGGCATCGACATTAACGCACTGCGCTGAACACATAGAATTTTATTGTTGGATACGATAATTGCACAGGTAACGTCGATCATCGAATTTTAACTTATCAAATAGTTTTCAGGTTATCTCGCATCTCTCAACTCCCCTTTGGATCGCGACCAATTCCACCGCCTTGGCCAATGTCGTTAATACTGATCCCTCTCAATTGTTTCTTGTTATCTGGTTGCCTAAAAGGGTTAAGCTGACTTCATTTCGAAATCGTTGCAGAGAAATTCAGCCTGCTCAGTATCCAATTTCTAAAACCTCCCCACCAATCGGCAACCAACGGCCCCGCCAAGTGGTACTTCTGAATCCGGAATTTTGCATTTGAATCTAATTTTTTAATCGATTCTAACGCAGCTTCGCCACCTCAGTCACATTCAATGAATGCGCCGGTCAAGCCAGAAGGGCCCGCCCAGTCTCATAAAATCCGCACTTTGCCATTTTCATTTGTAGATTTCTAAAAGTAAGAAAATAACCGGGCAAACCGGC
>CAIXKO010000564.1 GCA_903919925.1 uncultured Bacteroidota bacterium
ATTATTATCGATGCAAGTGATCCGCAAAAAGGGTTTAAAAGCTACGACTGGTGGGGAACCATCCGCTCTACAACCAAAGGGTGGCGGCCAGAATATACCGATCAAACATTCTCGGGTTTGGGCTGGGACCGGTGGATTCTCCGCAACCTCTATACTTCAGGGGGCGATGCAGGATTTTTTTGGGACCTTACCGATAAAAGCGGCGAAGGATTTACTCTGATTTTAGAAGATTGCGTAGGCATTGGCCGTGCTTTTGGTGGTGGAATTTGTTACCCGGTTGTTCGCCCCGATGAACCCAGCGTTTTCCGCAGAAGCTATTTTCTTGCCCTCGACTGGGTTGGTGATGCCGCTGCCATATTGGTTGGTGGCTGGGAAACCGATATGCCCGCACAGCCTCACTTAATTCTGGAGGATTGCACACTGGTTCATCCCGATAATGCTCTGGCCATGTCGTACGCCAGTAATTGCGCACGTGTGAGGGCAGTACGTTGCCGCCTGATTGTTCTCAACTTTACTCAACCGGAAATGGGAGGCAAATCAACCGGGATCATTTGTACACAAGGCCACCGGCCGGCCGGGAAACTTCATGTTGATCTCGAGGATTGCACGCTTGCCGGCTATAGCGTTTTTACTTCAGGTGAGGATGGTAAAGCCGTTAGTTACACCACAAAGGGAAAAGTTCAGGCATACGTTCAGTTTACTCAGCAGATTCCGGACGGATTTGAACGGATCTGCGGCTGGCCCGATCAGTTATTCGATTTTATCGCGATCCCAAAACCGGGGGTGCCTGCTCACTAAACAATCATTTGTAATTTGGTAGGGGTTGAAAATTTTCAACCCCTACAGTCGCAATGCATAACGGTTAGCCGTAACAACCCTGCAGGTTTTCAATAACAGGCAGTTTGGGTTAGAATTATGTAGATTTGTATTCATAAATCTATATGGATGTTATCATACCTGTCCATTTTTGGCATTTTGTTATCGGTAATCCTGTTGTATTTCAATGCGAGAAAAAACACATCCACTGTTTACCTGGGTATTTTCTTTTTACTGATCAGCCTGTACAGCTTAACCCAATATGTCCTGTTCAATTCAAAATCAGTTTATCTGGTTGGTGCTTTTTTTATTAACAGTGGTTTCCTGGCCTATCTCATCGGTCCAATGTTATATTGGTATGTCAGGAGCGTTATAACAGATAATTCCCGTTTAAGATGGCGAGATCTTTGGCACTTTTTGCCAATGATATTATTCCTCACAGCTTCTCTTCCACATATATTTTTGCCCTGGTCTGATAAAATGGAAGTTGCATCCAAATTAATTGACAATCCGGCATTTATTACAGAATACAAAGGCAGTATTTTTTACGGGATGTTTCCTGCAATTTCCATTTTTATGAGCCGACCCATCCTGGTTTTGGGCTATACACTTTGGTCAGCAGGATTTTACATGAGGCATATCTTACGAAATAAAGAATTGCTGATCCTCTCGCATCAGCTTTTTATGAAAAAATGGGTGTCTGTATTATTGGGATCTGTTTTTATATGGGTTTTCAGCCATACTTTACTGATAGTTGAAACCTATATTTACCGAAACATGAGCATATTATTTACCCTTAATATCTTGCAGATTTTGTCAGGTACAGGACTCGCCGGATTGCTGATTTCGCCATTCTTTTTCCCTACCGTTTTGTATGGATTGCCGCAGATATCCAAATCCGGATTATCCACGAGCACCGAAGCGCAGGAACAAGAGTTATTGCCAGGAGAAGTGAGAATAAAACCTCCAACTTTCGAATCTGAATATCTCTGTTCCATAGGTTGCAAAGCGGACGCCTGCATGAAGGAATTTCAACCTTACCTTCAACCGGATTTAAGCCAGGCTCAATTTTCCGCCATGATAAAAATACCGGTTCATCATCTTGCTTATTACTACCGGGAGGAAAAAAAACAGTCCTTCAACGAATATAGAAATCAGTGGCGCCTTAACCATGCAAAAATGCTCATACAAGACGGCAAGGCTAATGAACTGACATTGGAAGCTATTGGATTGCTATCCGGTTTTTCGAGCAGAAACACTTTTTTTATTGCTTTTAAAAAAGCGGAAGGAATGACTCCCGGCACTTTTGCCTCTCAATTCACCGTTTAGGAATTCGCTGACAATACTATTTTGTATCGATTTTCCAAAAACGATACAAAAAA
>CAIXKO010000565.1 GCA_903919925.1 uncultured Bacteroidota bacterium
CAGTTTCACTCAGGCAAATGAGATGATTTCCAATGATCCGCCTCAGTTTAAAACACTAGTGCAAGATTCCCTGAAAAGACAGGTAAATGCCATTAATCTTCTTGCCGATGGGGGTATGTATTTCTGGGATTATGGAAATGCTTTTTTGCTGGAGTCGGGAAGGGCAGGGGCAAACATTTTTTCTGAAAAAGGATCATTTCGATATCCTTCTTATGTTCAGGATATTATGGGACCGCTCTTTTTTGATTTCGGGTTCGGACCTTTCAGATGGGTTTGTTGTTCAAACGATCCGGAGGATTTAGCCAAAACCGATCAGATTGCAGCTGAGGTTCTACAGGAGCTGATGAATGGGTCTCCGCTGGAAATTCGTTCGCAAATGGCCGATAATCTTCATTGGATCAAGGAAGCCGGAAAAAACAAATTGGTGGTAGGATCGCAGGCCAGAATCTTATATGCTGATGCAGCCGGAAGAATAAAAATTGCCGAAGCATTTAACGATGCAATTGCCTCAGGTGTAATTAGTGCACCAATTGTTTTAGGAAGGGATCATCACGATGTATCCGGAACTGATTCACCTTTTCGGGAAACCTCCAATATCTATGACGGATCAGCATTCACAGCTGATATGGCTGTTCAGAATGCCATTGGCGATAGTTTCAGGGGTGCAACCTGGATATCATTGCATAACGGAGGAGGAGTTGGTTGGGGCGAAGTAATTAATGGCGGATTTGGTATGGTTTTGGATGGTAGCGCTGATTCAAACAGACGATTGAAAATGATGCTCCATTGGGATGTTAATAATGGGATTGCACGACGCAGTTGGGCACGGAATCCGGCCGCCATATCTGCTATTCAGCGTGCAGTTCAGGCTAATCCCTCTTTGGTTGTTACTATGCCTAATCTGGTTGACGAAAATTTGCTTAATAACTTGTAATCCATAATCATTACCAATTATGAAAAAGACAAAAAACCTGGGCTTTATTTTGGCTATTTGCCTGCTTTTTCTTTCCTGCGATCCTCAGGTTGGAAATCCTAACCTCGCCGGAAGCTGGTCATGCTCAGAAACCAGTCAGATTTTTCTGAAGGGAACTAAAGGCACGAGTGTTTATCAGGTTACCTTTCAAAGGGATGCCGTAAACACAGATAAATATACGATCAGCAATATCTATAAACTGGGCGACCGGGTAAGCGTATCAGTGATTAAAGATGGATATTCGATTACCCTTCCCAAACAAAGCGTGGATGGTTTTAATTTTGAAGGGGCCGGAACAATTAACGAAAGTTTTGATCTGATCAACCTATCCTATACTGCCGATGATGGCGGCGGAACCGTTGATCACGTTACAGCCGAATATTCACGCTAATCAGCTGTAGGCTTTTGTAAAAGTGCAACCGCATATACCGCCACACCCTCGCCTGTACCCACAAAGCCCAGCGTTTCTGTGGTAGTTGCTTTAACCGAGATTTGATCAGGACTGATGCCCATTACTCCTGCCAGAGTATTCTGCATCAGCGAAATGTAATCTTTTAATTTTGGTTTTTCCAGACAAACTGTCGTATCAATATTGGCAATTTCCCAGCCTTTCCCTTTGATCAGTTCAACGGTTTTCCTCAAAAGGATTTTACTGTCAATGTCCTTAAATTCAGTATTTGTATCAGGAAAATGGAACCCGATATCTCCTAAGGCCAATGCTCCGAGCAGCGCATCACAAATGGCATGTATCAATGCATCTCCATCAGAATGACCGAGCGTACCTTTGGAAAAAGGAATGGATATACCTCCCAGAATGAGCTTGCGATTTTCAACCAATTGATGCACATCATAACCGAAGCCAATCCTATGCATCACTTTTTGGCATTTAACCCCGCAAAATTGAACAATAGGCTAAATCTTAGCGTATTAGCTAAAGGGTTATTCTGATTGACTGGAACCAGATAAGCGAAATCCAAACCAAAAACATTTAAACGCAGGCCAACACCAACTGTGAAAAATTTACGGTTACCCTTGGTTGCAGCTTCATAAAAGTAACCGCCTCTGATGGCAAATTGCTTGGCATACCAATATTCCATGCCAACGGAATAAGTTATTTCCTTCATTTCCTCGGAAAATCCACCAGGGGCATCGTAAAATGAGTGAAACATGCCAACAGCTACTGAAACGTTGGGGTCTAATCCCGACTGAATAACAGGATCGTTGTTGACGTCCACAGAATCAGCGTAATATAAAGGTGGCGAAGGAACTAAAAGTTTATTGACGTCCACGGCAGCAGTCAGACTATTGTAGTCATCAAAGTCAATGGTGTATGCTGTACCGATCCTCAGATTGATAGGAATAAAGTCCTTATCCGAATTTGAAGTGTAGGAGATTTTTGATCCGATATTTGAGATGTTAGCTCCAAAGGCCCAGGTGGCATCGTAATCACGCAGCCTAAGATCTTTATTGCGGTAATAAATGGAAACATCAGATGCGTAGGCCATACCCGGGTGCGATTCGATTCCCCCAACGTAATAGCCTCCGGTAAGATTGGAATAAATGAATCTAAAAGCGATACTACCCGAAAAATTATCTGTAAATGAACGGGCATAAGCAGCGTCCACCGAAAACTCATTAGGGTTAAACTGCTGGGTTGGGGCTCCAACAACATCGGTAAATGTAATGTTACCGAGCGAGAAGTATAATAAAGATATCCCGATAACCTGTTGTTTATCAATTCTTTTGTAACCTGAAAGGTAAGCAAGGTTAATGTCCGGAATTAATTTCCTTAACCATGGAGTATACGATATCGACAAACCCATGTCGTTTGGTGCAAATGCAAACTTTGCCGGATTCCAATGCATGGAGTTGGCATCAGGTGATAAGGCTACTCCTACATCCCCCATGCCACCTGATCGTGAATCAGGTGCGATGGTTAGAAATGGAACTGCCGTGGTGACTGTATTAATTTTACCTGATAACTGATCAGTATTAATCTGGCCTACAGAGGGTTTAATAAATGCTACTAACCCAAAAGAAATGAAAAGAAAATATCGCACAACTTTCATGTACTGTAAATTTTTGCTGCAAATATATAGTTTTATCCGGCTTCAACAGGATATCCCAAACTCAAAAACATCGGGTTCGAAAATTTATTGTGTACGAAGGGTATATTATTTGAGTATGACCAGTTTTTGAAAGGCTTCTTTTGACTTGCCATCAGCAGTTCTGACTTTTACCCGATAAAAATAAGTACCTCTGCCTATACGATCTCCAAAATCATCCAATCCATCCCATGCAATGGGCCCAACCCTAAATGATCCGGGCTTTATCTGCGTTTGATCGGCAGAAAGAAACTCGAAACTTTTTACCAATTTCCCGCTGATGCTATATATC
>CAIXKO010000566.1 GCA_903919925.1 uncultured Bacteroidota bacterium
AAAAATATTCTTTTTTATGGAAATTGCGGATGATTCCTAAACACGCTAATTGATACTACCCTTAAGCAATCTAAAAAGGTAGGGGGCCGATAGCATGATTTGTTGTTATATTTGTGAAAAATTTAATGCAATGACAACTACTTATCATTTAAGTGCAAACGAACTTTCTGAGGATATTCTAAACTCGATTAAATCATTGTATAAAGGGAAAACTATTTCCATCACCGTTGAACCAGAAATGGATGAAACTGAATACTTGCTTTCCAGCGAAGCCAACCGGAAGATATTGCTTGAATCTATTAAACAGGCAGAAAATGGAGACTTGGTAAAGGTCGATATTGGGAAAGCCCATAAGAAATGAGAGAAGTTAAATTCACTACGCTGGCTCATTCTCAGCTGTTGCAATGGAAGGAAGAGAGTCCTAAAATTTACTTACGCGTAGCTTATACCTCATTGATAGCATTCAGGAAAACCAATACTCAGGAATAGGGAAACCCGAACCACTCAAACACGAATTGGGAGGTTACTGGAGTCGTCGCATTACAAAAGAACACCGCTTGGTTTACAAAGTTTCATTGGATGAGATTATTGTTATTTCATGTAAATATCATTACCAGTAGTTTTTTCCAAGGACGCATAATTTTTTCACCTTTCTCCTCTTGCCTTTTTTTTGTAATATTGAAAAGCAATATTTACACAGAAACCCATGAAACGTTTCTCCCTTTTACTTGTCCTTCTCGTAATTATCCTGCTCCCCGCGTGCAAAAACCAAGAGGCAAAAATCACCGGCCTTGCCATGCTGGAGGGCGGAAAAACCTTTGCGTGTGCTACCGGAACCATCGTGGATCAGTTTGTGCTTAAACGCTTTCCCGATGCAAAAATCGAATATTACAACACCGTACTCGATTGTGCACTGGCCGTAAAAGGTGGCAAAGCCGATGCTGCTGTTTATGATTTGCCGATCCTCAAAAATATAGCAGGCAAAAATGACGGACTCTACGTTTTAACCGAATTACTATCGACCGATCAATACGGGTTTGCTGTTCAAAAAGATAGTGTAAGGCTCAAGCAAACCATTGATCAGGTGCTGGCTGAGCTAAAATCAAACGGAACCTACAACGATATGATGAAGCGCTGGTTTCCCGATAAAGGAAATCCGGCACCCATGCCTTCCATTGCTCTCACCGGCGAAAACGGGACTATGAAATTTGGTACCGCCGCCATCACCGAGCCCATGGCGTTTGTTGATGGCAACCGGAATGTGGTGGGCTTTGATGTGGAGTTTGCCACCTATGTGGCCCGTAAGCTCGGTAAGAAAATTGAGATCGTAAATATGGAATTTGGCGCCATGCTCCCGGCACTCATCGCCGGAAAAGTGGACATGATTGGCGCCGGATTGTCGATAACCGAAGAAAGGGCCAAATCGGTGCTGTTTTCCGAGTGCTACTATCCCAATGGTATTGCCGCAGTGGTAAAAGGCAATCCACCGGCAGTAGCGGCAGCGCCTGTTACAGCAGGCGGGAAAATGAAAACCGTTGATGATATCAGCGATAAAACCATTGGCGTGCTCCTGGGCTCTATGTACGACGGCTATGCTACGCGTACCTACCCAAAAGCTAAAATTCTGCAGTACCAATCGGTTTCCGATCTGCTCATCGCCCTGAATACGGGTAAAATCGATGTTATTTTTCACGATCAGTCATCCGTGCCCGAGGTGCTCAAAACAAATCCCGATCTGGGAATACTGGCTAAAGATGTGTTTACGGTCCCCGTAGGTGCCGGGTTTAATGCGGAAAACGATGCCCTGCGCGAGCAGTTCAATACATTCCTCAAGCAGATACGCTCCAACGGTGTTTATCTGGATATGACTACCCGGTGGATGGAAAATGGTAATACGGAAATGCCCAAAATCGATCACCCAAACCCCAATGGCGTGCTACGTGCCGGAGTGGTAAACGATTTGGGAATGCCCTTTGGACTGGTGCAAAACGGGGAGATTATTGGATTCGATATCGAGCTCGCTTCCCGCTTTGCCGCGTTTCTCGGTCGCGATTTTGCTCCGGTTCCACTACAGTTCGGCAGCCTCATAGCTTCCATATCAACAAACAAAATCGATATTATCACCGCCTCGATGTTTATTACGGAGGAACGGAAAAAGATGATCGATTTTGGCGATCCTTACTTTGAATCCGGATCCTCGGTACTGGCCCGCAAAGACAGGATGGCCCCCGACCCGGCCGGAAAATTCAAAACCATCGATGACCTGGCCAAAATGAAATTCGGCGTTTTTTCCGGTACCATTCACGATGCTTTTATTGCCAGAACTTACCCGCAGGCTCAGATTTCACGATATAAAAGCTCAGCTGATCTCATGCTTTCCGTGGAAACCGGTAAAATCGATGCCGCCATGTTCGACCTCACCACAGCCAGGCTTCTGCTTAAACATAATCCAACGCTGGCCCTGCTCAGCGATAATGTGCTCAACATGCCGCTGGGAGTAGGTTTCCCCAAACGGAACCCTGCCCTGCGTACAGAATTCAATGATTTCCTTAGGAAAATCCGGGACAATGGTACCTACGATATAATGCACAACCGCTGGTTTACCGAGAATGCCGAAAAAGCCGTTATGCCCACTTTCCCAAAATTGCCCGGTGGCAAAAAACTCGTTGCCGGAGTATCGGTCGATGATCTTCCTTATGTTGCCATGATGAATGGCGAATATGTAGGGTTCGATATCGAGCTCATCAGAACTTTTGCCAATCAGAATAATTATAACCTCGAGATTATTACCATGGAATTTCCCTCGCTGATAGCGGCATTATCGGCAGGTAAGGTGGAACTGGTTACTGATGGGATCGCCATTACGCCGGAACGAGGAAAACAAATCGATTTCTCGGATGAGTATGCCGTGCTCCGCACCGCCGTGGTAGTAGCCGCTAAAAATATGGACGGCTATAACACCGGCGAAAATGTGCCTGTCCGCAAACCATTCTTTAAAAGGCTCTCCGATAGCTTTTACAATAATATTATTCTCGAAAAGCGATACATACTCATTGTTAACGGGCTGCTGATCACCATGATCATATCCCTTTTTGCGGCAATACTCGGCACGCTTATCGGCGGCTTGATCTGCTTTATGAAAATGTCGAAAAACAAGGCACTCAATATTTTTGCCGAATTTTACATTGCCCTGCTCCGCGGTACCCCCGTGCTGGTGCTGCTCATGATCATCTATTATATTGTGTTTGCATCGGTCAATATCAATCCGGCACTGGTGGCGGTGTTCGCCTTCAGCCTCAACTTTGGCGCGTATGTTTCCGAAATGTTCCGCACCTCCATTGAGAGTATTGATCATGGCCAAAAGGAAGCGGGCATAGCCGGCGGGTTCACCAAAATTCAGGTATTTATCCAGATCATTACCCCCCAGGCCATGCGCCACCTGCTTCCCGTGTATAAAGGCGAGTTTATATCTTTGGTAAAAATGACCTCCATTGTGGGCTACATCGCCGTGCAGGATCTTACCAAAGCCAGCGATATTATCCGCAGCCGCACTTTCGATGCCTTTTTCCCGCTTATCATGGCAGCCGTGTTGTATCTGCTCATCGCCTGGCTGCTCACACGCGCTTTGGGCTATATCGAGGTTTCAGTGGATCCTAAAAGAAAACGTCAGACAAATAAATTGGAGGTACGCTCATGATCAGGGTACGCAATCTATCAAAACATTTTGGCAACCTGGTGGTGCTGAAGGATGTTAATGCCGATATTAAAAAAGGGGAAATCATTTCCGTTATCGGCCCGTCGGGTACGGGTAAAAGTACTTTTCTCCGGTGTTTGAATTTGCTCGAGATGCCTACAGGCGGTCAGATATTCATTGATGATATCCCGCTGCTCGATAAAAAAACCAATGTGCCCAAAATCCGCCAGCGGATGGGTATGGTTTTTCAATCGTTCAACTTGTATGCCCACTTATCTGTGATCGATAATCTTACCCTGGGTCCCGTAAAGCTGCTCGGCATAAAAAAGGCCGATGCCGCCCTCAAAGCCATGGAGCTGCTCAAATTGGTAGGTTTGGCCGAAAAAGCATACTCATTCCCCGATGAGCTTTCCGGCGGACAAAAGCAGCGTGTGGCCATTGCCCGCTGCATGGCCATGGAGCCGGAGATTTTGCTGTTTGATGAGCCCACCTCCGCGCTCGATCCCACCATGGTGAGCGAGGTGCTGGCGGTTATCCGCCGCCTGGCCCGCGAGGGGATGACCATGATTATTGTTACCCACGAAATGGAATTTGCCCGCAACCTCTCCAGCCGCGTATTTTATATGGACGAGGGTCTCATTTACGAGGAGGGCACCCCCGAGCAGATTTTTGACCATCCCCAAAAGGAGAAAACCAAAGCCTTTATTAACCGCATACGCAGCCTCCACTACCGCTTTACCAGTCCCGATTACGATTTGTATGCCATGCAGGCCGGCATGGAACTTTTCTGTGAAAAGCACACCCTCTCCAAAAAGGTTACCGGCTACGTAATCCACATTGCCGAGGAGGTGCTTGGCCTCCAAAACGATTTCACGGAAATCCATATCAGCCTCTCGTATTCCGAAAAGGACGGCAGCCTGGAACTCCTCTGCGAGAGTGCCGGCACCCCCGCCAACCCCATGGAAAACCCCAACCGTGCCGATGATATCGCCATCAACCTCATCCGCGCCCGCTGCAATACCATTACGTACCGGTATGAAAATGGGAAGAATGTATTGGTGCTGAAGATGAAGGAAGGGTGAGGTGGGGGGCGCAAAATGAATGATAACGGACTCAAATAGGCATCCATACATTATTCCAATTTCCGGAATCACCGGTAGCTATTATTTCAAAGTATTTGACCAATCCCACCCCGGTGATTCGTTTTTCCTTGTTTTTTAAAATACTTTTAAAAAAGATAGTCCGATTTTTCCATTTGGGGTCCGGTCCTGCATCTATATACAATGGAAGCGTCATGCGAGTTCCGGGTTAACAGGCAAAATCCAAAAAAGCACGCCACAAAAACAAATTATTACCTAAGCATTATGAAAGAAGTAAAATCAATGCTCGTCCTCAACAAAAGGACTGTAGCGTGCCTGAACAATTTGGAAATGCAACATGTGCGTGGTGGCGATGGGGAAGTTGG
>CAIXKO010000567.1 GCA_903919925.1 uncultured Bacteroidota bacterium
AGCTTAGCTTTGCAACAAAAATGTTCATAGTAAAGTGGGGAAATGAGTTATTAAATAATGTTAAACAAAGGTTATGAATTTTTGAATAATAACCACATTGTTGTTAAATTATTGGATTAAAGTTTTTTACAAATGCTTTCCTGTAACCCATCGTCTCCAATTGTATTTTTAGTCATCAAAGATTTTCACAGTAATCAATCGCACTTATTTCCTCCTTTTTGCTTTGATGGTTGATATATCTATCTTCGCCCAATGCCTCGTTTCGATAAAAATAAGACCCTCACCTTAAGTGATGCGATTAAGGTTACCAGGCCAAAAGCCTTCATGGTTATGGCAAAACCAATCGGGCCCGTTTGTAACCTGAAATGTACCTATTGCTATTATCTTGAAAAGGAAAACCTGTATTCCCATTCCGGCACCTTTAAAATGAGTGATGAGCTTCTGGAAAACTACATTAAACAATTTATTGAAGCTCAAGAAGTTCCTGTAGTTACCTTTACCTGGCAAGGTGGGGAACCAACACTGCTTGGCCTCGATTTTTTTCAAAAAGCAGTTGATCTTCAGCAAAAATACCGTGGCACCAAAACAATAGAAAACGCCTTTCAAACCAACGGAACACGCTTAAATGAGGATTGGTGCCGGTTTTTTAAAAGAAATAACTTTTTGGTCGGTATTTCGATCGACGGACCAACAGAAATGCATGATAAGTACCGGAAAACTAAATCAGGCAAAAACACTCATCAGGAAGTTATGCAGGGAATCCGACTACTAAAAAGGTTCCAGGTAGAATTCAACACCCTTTCGGTTATCAATGATGCCAACGTTCATAAACCTTTAGAAGTGTACCGGTTCTTGAAAAAGATTGGAAGTGGTTACATCCAGTTTATCCCGATTGTGGAACGCAGGTCCGATATAACTCCTCCCGATGGCCTGACTTTAGTATCACCTGACTACAGCGATCCTGCAAAGCTAACTGACTGGTCCATTCGAGCCCGGCAATTCGGGAAATTTATGATCACCATTTTCAATGAATGGGTGCGCAACGATGTAGGTAAAGTATTTGTGCAGCTCTTTGATGTCACTTTAGCCAATTGGGTTGGTGCCCCGCCCGGATTGTGCGTGTTTGCCGAAACTTGCGGTGAAGCCGCCGTTATGGAGCATAATGGTGACCTTTATTCCTGCGATCATTTTGTTTATCCGGAATATCTATTGGGAAATATTATGCAAACACCGATGGGCGAAATGATGGCCTCAGGCCGACAAATCCAATTTGGCAAGGATAAACGTGATAATTTGCCCCGTCAATGCCTCTTATGCGATGTGCGTTTTGCCTGTCATGGGGGATGCCCCAAAAGCAGAATCGCCGTTACTTCCGATAATCAGCCCGGCCTCAATTGGCTGTGCGAAGGTTATAAGTCCTTCTTCGATCATGTTAAACCGCACATGGAATTTATGGCAAACGAACTCGCACACCAGCGCCCTCCATCTAACATTATGCGTACCCCTCTCTAAAATCTAACCTGCAAGCCTCTGTTATGGATTTTAATCTTACCTCAGAATTTGTCCCAACCGGTGATCAGCCCGAAGCAATCCGCCAACTGGTTGAAGGAGTCAATGAAGCAGTCCCTTATCAGGCTCTGCTTGGAGTTACCGGCTCTGGAAAAACTTTCACAATCGCAAATGTAATTCAACAGATAAAGCGCCCTACCCTCGTCCTTAGCCATAATAAAACGCTCGCCGCTCAATTATACTCCGAGTTTAAGGCTTTCTTTCCTGATAATGCAGTTGAATTCTTTATTTCCTATTACGATTATTATCAGCCCGAAGCTTACCTGCCAATCAGCGATACCTATATTGAAAAAGATTTGGCCATCAATGATGAAATCGAAAAGCTCCGGTTGAGCGCTACCTCATCCCTTTTATCAGGCAGAAGAGACGTAATTATAGTTGCATCAGTAAGTTGCATTTATGGTATCGGTAATCCTGATGATTTTCATAAAAATACCATTACCATCCAGAAAGGCCAGACCCTTTCCCGCAATAAATTCCTGAGAATGCTGGTAGATAGCTTATACAGCCGCAATGAAGTGGAATTTAATCATGGGAATTTCCGGGTAAGGGGTGATACCATCGATATATTTATTGCTTATGGCGATGTTGCCTATCGGGTTGTTTTCTGGGGCGATGAAATTGAAAACCTCGAGATAATAGACCCCATATCAGGTTATTCAAAAGAAAAACCTGATGCCCTGACAATCTATCCGGCAACAATTTTTGTGACCACAAAAGAGAGAATAAAAACAGCCATTCACCAGATCCAGGACGACATGGTCATTCAAACCGCCTATTTTCATGAAATAGGCAAGCATCTGGAAGCCAAACGGCTGGAAGAAAGAACAACCTTTGATCTGGAAATGATCCGCGAACTGGGGCACTGCTCAGGTATTGAAAACTACTCCAGGTATTTCGATGGGCGCGAACCGGGAACACGCCCCTTTTGCTTGTTGGACTATTTCCCAACTGATTTTTTAATGGTGGTGGATGAGAGCCACGTCACCATCCCTCAAATTCGTGCCATGTACGGTGGCGACCGTTCTCGTAAGCAAAACCTGGTTGAATATGGATTCCGCTTGCCCGCAGCAATGGATAACCGCCCCCTGAAATTCGATGAATGGGAAACGCTGACCAAACAAACCATCTTTATGTCAGCAACTCCTGCTCCTTATGAATTAGAAAAATGCGAAGGAATTGTTGTTGAGCAGGTTATCCGACCAACCGGGCTCCCTGACCCTGTAATTGAAGTCAGACCATCAGGCAACCAGATTGACAACCTCCTGGGGGAAATCCGTTCCCGAATCAAGCTGCATGAGCGGGTTTTGGTAACCACCCTGACAAAAAGAATGGCCGAAGAACTCACTAAATACCTGAGTAAAATAAATATTAATTGCCGCTATATCCACAGCGATGTGGATACACTTGATCGTGTGGAAATCATTGCCGGGTTAAGAAGTGGTGTTTTTGACGTATTGATTGGAGTGAATCTGCTGCGCGAAGGATTGGATTTGCCGGAAGTTTCACTTGTCGCCATACTCGATGCTGACAAGGAGGGATTTCTTCGATCAGAAGTAAGTTTGACACAGACCGCCGGTCGCGCTGCCCGAAATCTAAATGGCCTCGTAATTATGTATGCCGATAAAATTACGAACAGCATGAAAAGGGCAATCGATGAAACCAACCGCCGTAGAGAAAAACAACTGAAATATAACGAGATAAACGATATCACCCCGCAACAAATAATTAAAGCCCAGCGTGAAGGGATTGCGGAACTGAAAGGTAAGCCGGGTAAAAAAGCTTACTTCGAAAGAGACAAGCCAGATATCGCTGCTGATCCAATTGTCCGTTATATGGACAAACCAGCTTTGGAATCATTGTTGAGCCAAACAAAAGCTATGATGAAAAAAGCGGCAGCAGATCTCGACTTCATCGAAGCTGCTCGTTTACGTGACGAAATGTACGCGATAGAAAAACAAATCAAAGGATAAGAAAAGCAGGTATTAACCCAGGTAGGTTTTTAATAATTTACTACGCGAGGTGTGTCTTAAGCGACGAATTGCTTTTTCTTTAATCTGCCGGACACGCTCACGGGTTAATCCGAATTTTTCACCAATCTCTTCCAGCGTCATTTCTGAACAACCAATTCCAAAGAAAAGTTTGATGATGTCCTGTTCCCGTTCAGTCAATGTTTGCAGTGCCCTATCGATCTCCCGGCTAAGCGATTCATTAATAAGGGAATGATCGGCATTTGGTGAATCATCATTGATTAAAACATCCAAAAGTGAATTGGCTTCGCCTTCTACAAATGGAGCATCAACCGAGATGTGGCGGCCGGATACACGCAACGTATCAGAAATTTTTTCGGCTGGAAGATCTAAAACAACCGAAAGCTCTTCAGCTGATGGCTTACGCTCATTCTCCTGCTCAAAACGTGAATAAGCTTTGTTAATCTTGTTCAACGATCCAACCTGATTCAGCGGAAGCCGCACAATGCGAGACTGTTCAGCCAAAGCCTGAAGAATCGACTGACGTATCCACCAAACTGCATAAGAAATGAATTTGAATCCGCGGGTTTCATCAAACTTTTCAGCAGCTTTGATTAATCCCAAATTTCCTTCATTGATCAAATCCGGTAAGCTCAAACCCTGATTCTGATATTGCTTTGCAACGGATACAACAAAACGCAGGTTAGCTTTGGTAAGCTTTTCTAACGCTTTTTGGTCGCCTTTCTTGATCCGTTGCGCCAATTCAACTTCTTCTTCAACCGTAATAAGCTCTTCCTTACCAATTTCCTGCAAATATTTATCAAGCGATGCACTCTCACGATTGGTAATTGACTTGGTGATTTTTAGCTGCCTCATAGAATAATATTCTGGAAAAAAATGTTCGCAAAGATAGCCTTATAACGTCAAATATCCAAAAAGGTTTCAATCCTGCAATTTTACCATATAAAACAAGAGCTGCCGGCAAATAACCGGCAGCTCAAAACTCGCTGTGTTAATCGCTATTTTCGGAAATAGTAATCATTCTTGCCATCCTGGCCGATTCCTTCGATGAATACCCCACCGGTGATCCGCTCAATTATTGACCTGACATCCTGCACATCCTGCACCTCTGCACGGTTTATATTGGTGATAACAAACCCTTCAGGAATTCCGGCTGCTTTAAATTTACCTTCATGTATTTTGGTGACACGAACTCCTCCCCTGATATCCAGCTTTTCCAGGTCCTTGTCACTAACCTTTTCCAGATTGGCTCCAAGGTAAGCCCAGAATTCTGAGGACCCAACAGTTTTGGTTTCTCCGGTCGGCGTTTTCAGAATAACCGAAAACTCCTTTTCTTCACCTTTACGGTTAACCATAACAGTCACCTTTTCACCCGGACGATGTGGTGCAATCTGTTCCTGCAGGTCTCCCATGGAATTAACTTTATTGCCATCAAGTCCAATAATAACATCTCCGGGCTTTAAGCCAGCTTTCAGAGCCCCGCCATCCTGGGTAAGATCGTCAACGTAAACTCCTTTGTTAACTTTCAAATTCTCATCTTCAACCGTTTTAGGATCAACCGACTTTCCTTGTATCCCAATAACCACGCGTTGAACTTCACCAAATTCTATAATGTCACTCACTGCTTTCCGGACTATAGTAACCGGTATGGCAAAGGAATACCCTGAATAAGATCCGGTTTGCGATGCAATGGCAGTGTTGATGCCAATAAGCTCACCCTGAAGGTTAACCAGAGCTCCACCGCTGTTGCCGGGATTTACGGCAGCGTCGGTCTGGATAAAAGATTCTATACCGGCGCGGGCCTGGGTCTGAGCAGGGTTCTGCCTTTCATAAGGATTGTGTTGTTCACTTCCGATAATTCCAACAAACCGCCCCTTGGCACTAACGATCCCTGCAGTTACTGTGGAGGTCAGATTAAATGGATTACCAACGGCTAAAACCCAATCACCAACCTGAAGTTCATTGGAATTTCCGAAAGTCAGGAACTGAAGATCATCGGCTTTAACCTTAATAACGGCAATATCTGTTTGTGGATCGCGGCCTACAATCGTGGCCTTTAATACCCGCCCGTCGTTCAAGGTAACTTCAATACTGTTTGATCCTTCAATCACATGATTATTAGTAACTATATGCCCCTCGGCATCAATAATTACACCCGATCCATATCCCGTCATTTCATGATTAAAGGACCGTGGATTGCCAAAAAACCAATCCTGAATGTTGTCATAACCGTACTGCTTAACCTGGCTCACCGTTTTTACGTGAACAACCGCATGAACCGACTTTTCAGCTGCAAGCCTGAAATCAGGTGCCGCAAAGGTGGAAGCAGGCAAGCCTGTATATTGTACAGGAGTTTGCTCTCCCTTTTGAACAATAATCGTTTTTGTACGATCAAACCGCGAATAGATTCCTATTCCAATCAAACTGCCGACTACTGCTATCAGCAACGTTCCAAAAATTCTTTTCCAGTTCATAATTTAAACATTTTGTATTGTCGACTAATTTTTACTCACTTTACCTCGTTTTCAAAAAGTGTGCCTTTCAAGTCCTAAAACGTGCAAATATGGCTAAGAGTTGCATAGGGGTACTGAAGTTTAACAAAACTTAATTCTATTGTCAAATTACCTTAACAGTCGTTAACACTATGAACACTATACATTTCCAGAAGTGGCAGGGTGCCGGCAATGACTTTATTATCATTGATAATCGCAATCATCAGGCCGATACCATTAATCATCTTGAAATCAAATGGTTATGCGACCGTCATTTTGGCATAGGTGCGGATGGACTTATGCTGATCGGGCAATCTCAGAAATTTGATTTTGAGATGGTCTACTATAATTCTGACGGCTATTCTGCCGAAATGTGCGGAAATGGCGGCAGATGCATTGCCGCAATGGCTTCCGGGGAAGGAATTTTCGATAAACAAACAACCTTCCTTACCACAGATGGACCTCATCAGGCCGAAATCATCACCCCAACGCAGATCAGGCTTTTGATGAACGGTGTAACAAAAATCCAACAGGTGGAACTGCCGGATATAATCACTTTGACCAGTAATAGTGGCATATTTCTGAATACCGGGGTTCCGCACCTTGTTGTTTTTGTTGAGGATCCGGATTCTGTTGATGTGCAAACTGCTGGAAGGGTACTTCGCAACCTGGAACAGTTCGCCCCGGCTGGTACCAATGTTAATTTTGTTAAAGCTGACAGTAATAACTTATCTGTCAGAACGTATGAACGGGGTGTTGAAGGAGAAACACTTGCTTGCGGAACCGGGAATGTTGCAGCAGCAATTGCTTCCGAATGGAGTTTCAATTCCGGACGGTCAACCTATAATTGCAGAACCCTCGGAGGCAATTTAATTGTCTCGTTTAATCGTCTCACGGATAATCAGTTTGCCGAGGTGTGGCTCGAGGGGCCTGCCGTTAAAGTATTCGAAGGAACAGTCTTGATTGCTTAAGCATCAATTTTAGCATACTTGGCATTCTTTTCGATGAAATCCCGCCTTGGGGCTACTTCATCCCCCATAAGCATTGAAAAGGTGCGATCGGCTGATGCAGCATTATCAATAGTCACCTGTCGCAAGGTGCGGAACTCAGGATTCATGGTAGTCGACCAAAGTTGCTCAGCATTCATTTCTCCCAAACCTTTGTAACGCTGAATGTGAACCCCGCCTTCTTTTCCTCCTCCAAGCTCCAGGGTAAGCGCTTCACGCTCTGCATCGGTCCAGCAATATCTTTCGGTTTTCCCCTTCTTGACTAAAAACAATGGCGGGGTGGCAATATAAACATGGCCTTGCTCAATCAGTGAATGCAGATATCTGAAGAAGAAAGTCAGGATCAGGGTGGTAATGTGGCTTCCGTCCACATCGGCATCCGTCATGATAATAATCTTGTGATATCTTAAGCCTTGAAGGTTAACTTCCTTGCTGTCTTCATCCGTTCCAATGCTGATTCCAAGGGCGGTGAAAATATTCTTGATTTCTTCATTCTCATAAATCCGGTGCTGCATGGCCTTTTCCACGTTAAGGATTTTGCCCCTCAGAGGTAGAATTGCCTGAAATTGGCGGTCCCGTCCCTGCTTGGCAGTACCACCTGCGGAATCTCCCTCCACCAGATAAAGCTCGCAGGTTGCCGGGTCATTATTTGAACAATCAGCCAGCTTTCCGGGCAAACCCGAGCCGCTCAGTACATTCTTCCTTTGAACCAATTCGCGCGCTTTTCGGGCAGCATGACGGGCTGTAGCAGCAAGAATTACCTTATTAACGATCGCCCTTGCCTCCTTTGGATGCTCTTCCAGATAATTTTTCAGCATCTCGCTGATAGCCTGATCAACAGCAAGACTTACCTCGCTGTTACCTAATTTGGTTTTGGTTTGCCCCTCAAACTGCGGTTCCTGAACTTTAACCGAAAGTATCGCTGTCAACCCTTCCCTGAAATCATCCCCGTTAATGTCGAACTTCAGCTTGGTGAGCATCCCGGAATCATCAGCATAACGCTTCAGTGTCCGTGTTAATCCCCTGCGAAATCCTAAAAGATGCGTGCCACCTTCAATAGTATTAATATTATTAACGTATGAATGAACATGTTCGTTAAAAGTGGTATTGTATTGCATGGCAATCTCAACCGGAATATCGCCCTTCTCTGTTTCAATGCAAATAACCTCATCTATCAGCTTTTCGCGTCCTTCATCCACGTAGGCAACAAATTCCTTTAGCCCAAGAGTCGAATAAAACTCTTCATAAAGAAAGCTTCCATCTTCCTGAATAACCCGCTCATCCGTCATGGTTAACCGGATCCTCTTGTTTAAAAAAGATAATTCACGAAGCCGCTCAATCAGAATCTCAGTCTTATATTCCGTGGTGGTGAAAATTTCGGAATCCGGAAGAAAATGAATCGTCGTCCCATTCTTATCTGAAGTCCCTACCACCGATACAGGACCCTGTGGAATACCCTTCTTATAAACCTGTTGATAAATTTTTCCATCACGGTGAATCTCAGCTGTTAAAAGCATCGATAACGCATTTACGCAGGATACACCTACTCCGTGTAAGCCACCGGAAACTTTATAGCTCTCTTTGTTGAATTTCCCGCCGGCATGCAAAACGGTCATTACCACCTCAAGCGCCGACTTATTTTCCTTCTCATGCAGATCAACCGGGATACCCCGGCCATCGTCTATTACCGTTATGCTGTTGTCCGGATGAATGATCAGATTGATATTCTTGCAGTATCCTGCCAATGCTTCATCAATCGAATTATCAACCACCTCATAAACCAAATGGTGCAATCCACGCTCCGAAATATCCCCAATGTACATAGCGGGCCGCTTGCGAACCGCCTCTAATCCTTCTAAAACCTGAATACTGTCCGCTGAATAATCGCTACCGTTTGACTTGATAGGTAAATCGCTCATATTGTGATATTTATATACAAAAACTATTGCTCTGAAAAAATCAGACAAAGATAGTAAAAAGGTGGGATTTTACCTCAAAATATCCAAGACAATCCTGCAATAAAATTGATCCGTTGCATGGGATAATTCTGCCAGACGTAGTATTGGTCTGACAGCAAATTATTGATCTGCCCAAATACTGACATCCAGGAGGTTATTCGATATTCAGCTGCCAGGTTCACATCAACAAGCCCACTAATCTCCTTAACTTTTCCAATAATCGGATCGGGCTCAGGCACGCTATATTTTCCAAATACAAAAACATCAGCTTTTACCATCAGCTTGTTCTTCCACGCATATCTGGCAGTCAAATTCAGGTCCCATCCTGGTTTGTGCCACGGGGCAGCCAAAGAATCGAGCTGATACTGATAGTAGTTCCCTTTTAATACGAATGACAAATTATCACTCTGTCGCAAAGAAATCTCGCCACCCCACTTCAAAATGCTTCCATTATCATACACCGGTATAAACCTGTTTCTTAATGGAGATGAGTCTGGTACAAAAAACAGCAAGTCCCTGGCATCCTCCCAGGAAACAAAAGCATTAAGTGCTACTGCCGAACCCAGGCGCCCCCTTAATCCTCCATAAGCGATAAACCGGTGATTGGTGGGCCTGATGTTTGGATTGTCAATCAAGTATGGGTTTTCTCTTGTAAGCGAACGGATTGTGTGGTTTTCATAATACCCGTTAAGTCCAAAATAGGGTACCAGAACGTTGGTGATATTAATTTCTGCAGTCAACCGGGGATAGAAAATCAGCTTCTCAGCATTTCGGTCCATCGCAACTTTTGGGCCCGCAGTTAGCTTGATAAATTTCCAGTTAAAACCAATCCACGGATCAAGATGCGCAACTACATAACTTAAAGTATCCGGCTGATGGGTTCGGTTGATATATTCCCCACCCATTTCCCCACCGACATAAAACTTCTCAAATACTTTTGTTAAAGAAATTCCCAGCTTGCCCTCATGTTCCATATCCTCCTGATTGCTGAGCAGAAAATCATAACCTCCGTCAACACGGTATTGCCAGCCATTGCTGGTTTTTTGATTCGATCGTAAACTCAGTTTTCCGCCCAAAATAATATAACGCTGAAAGGGGACAGAATCCTTTTGGGTTACTCTAAGATTCATTGGGGTTACCAATGAGCCATTCTTCATGGAGTCAGTGCTATAACCATATAAATAATGGTGATCCTCCTTAAAATAAACGTCCGACGTCAAGGTGGATTTCCTGAAGAAATTTTGACCGTATAACCTGACATTATTGTCGCCATATCCAGCATAGATTTTTCGTCCGTCGGCCATCTTTATTCGTCCTTGCGATGACAAATGACTGGCATCCATTCCAATGCTGGCTTTTGGGTTTCTCAACGTATTGAGCGAGAGCTTGGCCATTGGGGTCCAGTAATTACCAAAACCCAGTGTAATCTGCGAAGGTTTTAGTTCACCGCGTGGTAATGGCTTATAATCAGCCGCATCCAGATCCTTAAGCCTTAGTTGAGGGTTAATTCTGGCAGCCTGTATGGCATAATCAAAACGGGTGGTTACCTGAACCGAATCATCCAGCCTTGGAATAAACCTCATTTTTGAGGCATCTCCGATGGTTGGACTAAATGGCCTGACCACATCTACTACCTTATTCACACCCTCCTGCCCCATGATTAGATTCAATGGAAAGAAGGCTAAAAGAATGGTAAAAGCAAGTTTACCACTTCGATATAATCCAATATTCCTTTGTGCCATGATTACTGTTTTTCCTGGTTTTGGGTGTCAATCCATTTCAATTTCTCATCTAATGCGGTAATAATACCATCATCCTGCCGGGTATAGTTTTCCTTGAGAATCTGAAGTGTAGCCTTCGCCTGAAAAAGATCTCCCCGCTTCAGGTAAATCTCCGCCCATAGCATATATCCCTTCGCCAGCCAGTATTGATGCGTGGTATTCTGATCAAGAAAATCAAGTATTTCCTTCTCCGCCTGATCAGCCTGGCCCTTTTTGAACATAATATCCGCAATGAGATACTTCGATTCCGCTCCTTCTATATTTTTCACGTCTTTGGCAACCACAGTCAGTACCTCGAGCGCTTTGTCAGAATCACCCGTTTCCAGGTATGCCTTACCCAGCTTGTACGATGCCTCCCGTATAATTTCCTCGGGCACTTTATCCGTAGAAATCACATTTGCTGCTGATTGAATAACTGATGCATAGTCTTTTTGCTTAAACGAGCATCTCATAATGCCCACGCGGGCATCCAGAATATTTGCCGGAACCTCTGCTTGCGCCAATAATTGCTGGTACAATGACAATGCCTGTTCAAAGTTGGATTGCTGATATTTTATCTCCCCTGAACGGGCCAGCGAAACTTCCGAAAACTCATTTCTGCCTCTTGCCAGAATATAGGCGTAAGCGCTCAGGGCCTTGTCTAATTCATTGCCCCGGTAATTGCAGTCTCCGATATAAAACCATGCATTCAAAACAAAGTGCCCCTGAGGGAAACGAGCCATGTATTGTTCAAGATTCAGTATCGACTTCTCGCAGTTTCCTTGCATATACACCTTCTCAGCGGACTGAAAAATGAGGCTGTCCTGCTCTGTCAATGAAATATCGGTAGTTCTTCCAGTTGATTTTACAAAGGTCAGATATTCATCTACCTGATCACTGTCCACATAAATATTCTTCAGGCCATTTAAAGCATCAACCGCTTCCTGTGTATCAGGCCAGGTGGATATCACCTTCTTATACATCGGAATTGCTTCTTCGTTACGTTTTGAATTATAATAGATTAACCCTAGCTGTACATATGACTTCCTGGTATAAGAACTATTCTGATACTTGTTAATCAGATCCTTAAAAGTTTGAATGGCATCTAATGGCTGGTTCAGATCGTTATATGACCGGCCGATCTCATATAAAGCATCATCAGTATAAGGTGATTTAGGGTAATCCCTGATCAGCGTGTTCAGCACTTCAATCTTCTGTGCAGACTTTTGAACCAATCCAAGCGAGAACCCCTTCTGAAAAACCCCGTATCCTGAATCTTCTGTGTGCATCATATTGGCTTTGTCGTAATATTCAATAGCCTGCCAATAATTCCGGTCCATAAAATTACAGTCACCTATGCGGTTAAAAGCATCAGCTTTAAGCTTATCCTGCCTTTTAGCATTAGTTGAAAAACGACGGAACCATTCAGCTGACTCAGGATACTTTTGCATGCTGAAATAACAGTACCCCAATCCATATTGCGCAAGTGAATATTCTTGCATCCTACTGGCTCCCTTGCTATTCAGAAACCGGTCATAGCATTCCCCTGCCTGGTCGTAACCTTTGATGTTGTACCATGCTTCTCCCTGCCAGTAATTGCAGAGTGCCCGGATCCGGTCATCAGAATTCCCATACACCAATGAGCGGTCAAACATATCGATGGCCTCCCGGTAGGAAAGATTGTTAAAAAGTTCAAGCGCCCGGTAATAGGCAATCCGCTGATAGGCCTTCTTTACCTCCGTATTCTTGTTCTTGATCTTGTCCAAAGCCACCAACGCTTCCTGGTAATTTCGGGTATTCATAAATACCTTTACCATATAATCATAAACCTCATCCTGATATTTCGAATCAGGGAAGGTGCTCAGAAACTCTTCAAAGGCCCTCAAAGTCTCCCCCGAAATAGATAAATCAAAGTTCAATTTTGCATAGTTGAGCAATGCCTCCTCCTGGAGTGTTTTGTCGATAGTAAGTGAGGCTGCTTTCCTGAAAGCCGATCGCGCTTTGAGTTTATCATTCATTTTAACCAGTATACCACCTAAAAGATGGTTCGATGATTGCGTCAGCAAATCCTTTGAGTCACTTATCAGCTCCAGCTCCTTAACGGCTTCCGGATTCTGATGATTCATGTAATAAGCATAACCTAAGGCATAATGCTCCTCACGGGATATCGTTTTGGACCCTTTCCTATACTGCTCCAGGTAGGGAATCGCTTCTGAAAACTGGTTAAGCCTGAAATAGGAATCGCCAATAATCCTGGCCATTTCAATCAGCTGGTCCGGTTTTGCATTTTTCATCAACTCCGATGCCAATGAAATCACTTCATCATATTTCTCTTGTGCGTAATAAATCTGAACAATGTAAAACCGGGAAGTATTACCAAATTCCTTGCTGGTTTGAAGGCTTAGAAAACCCTCCAGGGCTTTCTCATATTCCTTATCCTGATAGAGAGTGTAATAATAATAGTAGGAAGCAGGTTCCTTGAACTCATTTTCATTGCTCATAACCTGCTCAAAAAGAGGCTGAGCCTTTTTATACGCTTTATCGATAAAAAAGCAGTACCCTAAATAAAACTGATATTCCGTTTGAAATTCCGCCCCCAGGTTTTGTTTTTTAACCTGCTGCAGCCAGGTGGATGCCCTTTTAAACTTCTTGTTTACGAATAAATACTTACCCAACTCAAACCGGGCAAGATTTGCTTTTGAACTTTCAGGATACCGGTCGAGAAAGGTTACTACCAGCGATTCACCATTATCCTGATCCAACTTCAGCGCACACATGGCGTGATAAAAAGAGGCATCGGAACGGGAAGTAGCTTCCTGCCCGTCCGTACGCCGGAGATATTCGGCAAACTTGTGACTGGCAGCTCCAAACTGGGCTTTATGAAATAATTCCAATCCCTCCTTAAGATCGGCATCCTGATCGCGGTAAATAGCTGATTGCTGAGCAATTGCTGAACTACTGAACAAAAAAAGGAGTACAATCGAAACAAGAACTATTGGGTGGCGATTCATACTTGTGTAATTTTCATCTGTAAAGAATAACTATAATTCCCCGGTTTTATTTTTACTTTAGCAAAGATAAAGGCGGCTTACCAGTATTTAACCCTGCCTTTAGGTTTATAAATTAACAACTTACGGTTAATAAAGTCAATACCATCATGCAATCCGTTATCGACCTCCATCATGCATCGGTTTATCAGCAGTTGAATCTGGTTTTGGATAATGTTTCTTTAAAGGTGAATTCCGGGGAATTCGTTTACCTGATTGGAAAAGTGGGAACCGGGAAAACAAGTTTACTTAAAACACTCTATGCCGAGCTCCCCTTGCGCGATGGTCATGGACATATCGCTGGCTTTGATTTGAAAAACATTAAACAAAAAGAGATTCCAAAACTTCGCCGGAAAATTGGCATGGTTTTTCAGGATTTTCAATTGCTCGATGACCGGAGCGTTTATCAGAACCTTGCCTTTGTTTTAGGCGCTACCGGCTGGAAAGATAAGCTGTCTGTAAAAAGAAGAGTCAAAGAAGTTCTCGATCATGTCGATCTTCATTATAAAGATGATAAACTCCCTCACCAGCTATCTGGTGGTGAACAGCAACGCGTTGTTATTGCCCGGGCATTACTGAACGATCCGGAAATCATACTGGCCGACGAGCCCACCGGGAATCTCGATCCCGATACAAGCGAAGAACTCATGAGGCTGCTGATCAGCATCAGCCAGGCCGGGCGCGCAATATTAATGGCTACACACGATTATAATATGATCCGTAAATTCCCCTTCCGTACGGTAAGGTGCGAGAGTGGGCGCCTGGATCCGGTTGAACCCTCGCAGAATTACTTCGATTTCGAAAAAGTGATGAGGACGTGAGGAACTGGAAGATCGTGAAGATCGTGAAGATCGTGAAGAACGTGAGAACGTGAAGAACGTGAAGAACGTGAAGAGGGTGAAGAACGTGAAGAGAGTGAAGATTGAGAAGAATGCCTAGTGCCGTCTTACCCACCTACCCTTCCAATATTGGAAAAAACTTTAAAAGCTCTGTTTCTTCTTTCTCCCAGGTATAATCTCCTGCTGCTTTTTTCGCATTCTTCCGCCATTCCTGCAGCAATTCAGGATTGGACAACATCGATCGGACAGTTTGGCTAAGATACTCAGGATCAAATCGATCGACCACAATACCAATGCTTGCATTTTCAACTATTCTCCTGATCTCCGGTAATCCTGATGCAATAACCGGAATTCCCGCTTGCATGTAATCAAAGAGCTTATTGGGTAGGGCATAATGATAATTCAATCCGATATCCTGCTCCAGGCTCATGCCGATGCTAGCCTGCCGGGTGTACCAGGAAAGTTGTTGGAACGGCACCCGGCCGGCAAAATAGACACGGTCATGTAAGCCCAGACTCTCTGTCAATCCTTTCATCTGTGACTCAATATCTCCTCCTCCAACTATCAAAAAGTGAATATCCTGCATGAATACCATGGCCTGAATCATTTCCTCCAAGCCCCGGCCAATATTCACCGCTCCCTGATAAATGATTACCGGACAGCTGGTAAACCCGTCAGGAAGAATTCCCGGAACCGGTTCCGTTAAGGTTTCAGATGGCACATTCCGAACCACCCGAACAGGTACGCCATATTTATTTTCGTAAATGTCGGCAATTGACCTATTCACCGTATAAACCATGGTTAACCGCGGGAAAATCAATCTCTCAATAAGCTCCCAAATTCTTTTAATTCCCGGCCGGTCAACTAATTCAGGCACCTCGGTAAAGTATTCATGAGAATCGTAAACTATTGCTTTTCTTCGAAGTTTTCCTGCCAAAAACATCGCCGGTAGCGTGTCTAAGTCATTAGCCAGAAAAATATCTGCCTTTGCAAAAAGAAGATAGATAAATAGCCTGAAATTATAGTTGATATAAAAAAAAGGCCCCTTGTTAAACAGTAATTTGAATCTCTTGCATGCATAAGGTCTCAGTAAAGTCTCCGATCGATCCAGTTTGCGCCCCAATAGTAATGTCTCATACCCCGATTTCATCAGGCTCATCACAACTTTATGCACCCGCTGATCACCGGAAAGATCGTTGGTAACGGCCAAAACAACTCGCTTCTTCATTTATTTTAGGGCTTTTTCATTTCTGATCATTCACCGTATATCAATAAAACGAAAATTAGCGGTTTATTATTACAACTATCTTTACGCCATGATAAATATCCAACGGAATTACCCTTTAAAGCACTACAATTCTTTCGGATTGGAGGCAACAGCTCAATTGTTTATTGAAACAAATGAGAGTCAAGAACTATTCAACACACTGAATTCCTACAACATAGATCTTAACAATCTATTTGTTTTGGGTACTGGAAGTAATGTCCTTTTAAAAGAACCCCTGCTCCAAACTGTTATTCATCCTGTTAATACCGATTTTGGTGTAATTGAAGAAACAAATGACTCCGTTCTGGTCAAGTGCGGAGCCGGCAAAAACTGGGATGAGTTTGTGGAGTGGACCGTGGACAACGGTTACGGTGGACTCGAAAACCTGTCGTATATACCAGGCTCGGTGGGTGCGGCCCCGATTCAGAATATCGGTGCTTATGGTGCGGAAGTTTCACTTTGCCTGGAATCCGTCAGCGTTATCGATCTGTCAACTTGCCAACAGTTTATGGTATCACGCGATAAATGCCGGTTCGGATATCGTGATAGCATATTTAAAGAACCTACTCATAAACATTGGTTAATCTGGGAGGTCTATTTTCTTTTGGATAAGGACCCCCGGATCAATCTCTCCTATACGCCATTAAAAAAGGAGTTTCCTATTGGATATTTTCCAGGTATTCAAGAAGTTAGAAAAGCGGTAATTCGTTTGCGGCAATCAAAACTGCCAGACCCGATTGAATTGGGAAACGCCGGCAGTTTCTTTAAAAATCCGGTTGTAAGCGCTTGTAATGCCAGTCTGCTTCAGGAAAAACATCCGGAAATGCCTACTTACTATCATGAACCGGGAACGGTGAAAATCGGTGCCGGTTGGCTGATTGAACAGTGCGGTTGGAAGGGTTTTAGGGAAGGACAAGTTGGTGTTTACCCCCGGCAAGCACTTGTTTTAGTAAACTACGGTGGCGCCTCTGCCGATGAGCTATTAAATCTGGCCGGAAGTATCGTGGAATCCGTAAAAAAAACCTTCGGGATTAAACTCGAAACAGAAGTCCGAATCCTTTAATATCAGGGTTTGATTTTATCCATGGCCCGATGGTATTTTCTGGCATTCGCAAGATGTTCCTGATAAGTTCGGGCAAAGGCTGAGTAACCACTGAAATCCTCCCTGGCGCAGAAGTATAAATAATCATGTTTCGTGTAATTCAAACAGGCTTCAATGGCTTCCAACGAAGGAATCCTGATTGGGCCCGGTGGTAACCCACTGTACTTGTATGTATTATAAGGTGAATCAACCGTGAGTTGAGCATGAAGAACACGCTTAATAGAGTAATCACCCAATGCAAAAATCACCGTTGGATCAGCCTGAAGCTTAATTCCTTTCCTGATACGGTTCATATACACTCCCGCAACAATGGGCATGTCGGCTGGCATAAATGTTTCTTCTTGTACAATAGCCGCCAATGCCATCACCTGAAACTTATCCAAACCGATGTCTTTTAATTTACTTTCCCTGGCGGAATTCCAGAAGGCCCTGAATTCCAGATTCATCCTGTCCAAAAATTGTTTGGCACTGGTGTTCCAAAAAAAACGATAAGTATTCGGAATAAACATTGCCCGCCATTGATCAGTTGTAAATCCGAGCGATTTCATGACGGAAGTGTCCCGAAAAGCATTAATCAGAGAAGCTGAGTCGGCCTCTATTTGCTTCGATATAATCCCTGCCAGCCGATCAAAATGCCGGGTCGTTTTAAATACCAAATGCACCTCTGCCTGTTTCCCCGACCGTAAAACATCCACAACCTGCGAGTTCGACATTCCTTTCAACAAAAGATACCGTCCTGGCTTTAAATTGGCAGGATACTCCTTCTTTCGGGCTACCCAATCGAATCCACGGTTGTATTTTAACCATCCCGACTGCTTTAAATCCGAATAAACCTGAGAATATTGTGTTCCCGTCTTAACAAAAAAATAAACTGAATCCTTGTTCACCTGGGTGAGGCATGGCCGATATACCCAGGTATAAAAAACACCGCCGGCTGTAGTCAGAATCATAGCGGATAATACCCCGATAGTGAGTCCGGTAATCAACAAAATTCTTTTCCCCGACATAGCTATTTAAGGCTGGATAAAGCTTTTTCGATTCGGTCTATCGCTTTATTAAGCATCTCCTGAGAAGTGGAATAGGAAATCCGGATGCATCCCGGTGCCCCAAAGGCGGTGCCCGAAACCAATGCAACATGCGCCACATTTAATAAATACATGACCAAATCGGTTTCGTTTCCAATGGAAGTCCGTCCATCCGACTTACCGTAAAACGAGGTAACATCAGGCAATACGTAGAACGCACCCGGAGGATTGTTGGAACGGACCCCCGGTATGGCCGACAGGCGATTAACCACCAGATCGCGCCTGATTTTGAATTCAGCAACCATTGTTCCTATAACAGATTGATCTCCAAGTAATCCTGCAATTGATGCTTTCTGTGCAATGGTACTCGCTCCTGAAGTATACTGTCCCTGAAGTTTTTGACAAGCTTTTGCCAACCAAAGCGGACCGGCCA
The DNA here is from genome assembly GCA_903919925.1 of uncultured Bacteroidota bacterium. GTDB lineage: Bacteria > Bacteroidota > Bacteroidia > Bacteroidales > UBA12481 > UBA12481. Next base: position 18,491 of record CAIXKO010000567.1, read on the forward strand.
TATAACCAATCCTCCAGCCGGTCATGGCATATCCTTTTGAAACTCCATTGATAATGGCTACCCGATCACGGACCGATTCAAATTGGGTAATGGATTCATGCTTACCTTCGTAATTAATGTACTCATAAATCTCATCGGAAATGATCAGAATCTGCGGGTGCTTTTCAAATACTGCTGCCAGCGCAGCCAATTCGCCGCGAGAATAAACCTCTCCGGTGGGATTCGAGGGTGAACTAAATAAAAACGCTCTGGTTTTTGGTGTGATTGCAGCTTCCAGCTGATTCGCGGTGATTTTGAAATTCTGCTCAATCCCGGCATTTACAACCACTCCCTTTCCATCAGCCATTTTTATGATTTGCGGATAGGAAACCCAATAAGGGGCCGGAATGATCACTTCATCTCCCGGGTCTACAGTACTCAGCAAAACATTGCATATCGATTGCTTGGCGCCATTGGATACAACAATCTGATCTGGAGTAAATTCTAATCCACTGTCTCGTCGCATTTTGGTAACAATGGCCTGCCGCAGATCCAGATACCCGGGAACAGGCGGATAGTGTGTGAAATTTTGGCGGATAGCCTCCATGCCTGCCTCTTTGATATGATCAGGGGTGTTAAAATCCGGCTCCCCTAAACTTAAATCGATAATATCAAATCCCTGACTCCTAAGTTCCCTGCTCTTTTGGGCCATTGCCAGCGTTTCAGATACTGATAAAGCTTGCAGCCGTTTAGAAACCTGATCAATATTCATTTTAAAAGTCTTTTAAAAAAATAAAGGGCTAAAGTTACTATTTTTACCTTTGCGCTTATAACCCGGTAATGCTGAAATTACCTTAATCTAAATGCTATGCAAGATCTCCTCGAAATCCTGAAATATACCGTCCCGTCGATCATCCTCCTATTAACAGTATCGATGATGATGAAATACTATTACAAATCTTTTGTCAGGGACCGCGACCGTGATCTCCTTCTCCAGGATCGGAAAAAAACATTGCCATTGCGATTGCAGGCTTATGAAAGACTGGCACTTTTTCTCGAACGTATTACAGTTGACTCACTGGTGGTTAGGGAACAAGATGAAGATTTCACCGCACGTGATTTCCATCAGCATCTACTGGGTGTTATCCGGGCCGAATATGAACACAACCTATCCCAGCAAATCTATATTTCCGGCGATGCCTGGTCGGTAGTCCGTAACGCAAAGGAGGGTACCTTGAAAATGATAAACCAGGCTGCCATGAAAGTTAATCCCGATGGCCCTGCCCTCAACCTGAGCAAGAAAATTATTGAAATTCAGATGGAAAACGACAACTCCCCCACACAGGCGGCATTGGATTTTTTGAGAAATGAAGCACGGTTGATGATGGAGAGATGAGGATGTGAGGATGTTAAGGGTGTTAAGAGTGTTAAGGATATTAAGGGTGTTAAGGACGTGAAGAATGTTGATGCGCTCCCCTAAGTACGAGTGATTGAAACTGTTCCAGTTTTTGCACCGCCAACAGTGGTAACATCCGCGGTAATCAGATGATAATAGGTTCCGTGAGCCCATACAGATAAACAACAGAAAAGCAAATCACCAAATAAATGCTTGATCTGTACCTTTTTGCATTAATAGATATTAATACCTGTGAAAGAAATAAACCCGATGTCGTTACATAAACAAGCATCTGCAGCAATTTGAGAGATGAAGATAGAGATCTTTATATAGTATGAGTAAAAGTTAGCATGATGAAAAAGATTCCTTATGGATTAATCAGTTACGAAAAAAACAAAGCTGATAATTACTGCGCGTGAATTTGAAATTTGTTGTTTTTCCCACCCATTGCCTTACCTTTGTATTCTGGTTTTTAGCCAGATAAATCGGGTCCGTATGTATCAGTCAATTACAACAAGTGCTTATACTTTTGAGAATATCAGGGAGAAAAACCTGTTTTATGCCGATAAAACAGATTTTTTCCATCAGTTGGCTACCGACGATTCTGGTATTTTCTTCCTTTCCCGTCCCCGCCGGTTCGGCAAATCGCTTTCGGTGTCTATCCTGAAAAATATTTTCAAAGGTAATAAAGAGCTGTTTAAAGGGCTGAAAATTGATGATATGCCTTACGATTGGAAGGCGTATCCCGTTATTAATCTGAATATTTCAAAAACCGATTGTTCATCAGCCGGGCAACTCAACAAAGGATTATCTATTATTTTACATGATAGTGCCAAAGAATTGGGAATTGAACTTTCATCCGAAACAGAATCGGGTTATTTATTTGGCGAACTGATCCACAAAGCCAAAGACCTTGGCAAAGTCGTTATCCTTATTGATGAATACGACAAACCATTGGTCGAAAATATATATGCCCCTCATATTGAAGATATTCGGCAGGTGTTGGAAAACTTCTACATCAACATTAAAGCTTCGGACGAGCACCTGCGGTTTG
>CAIXKO010000568.1 GCA_903919925.1 uncultured Bacteroidota bacterium
ACAAATTCCAGTGCTTTCGAGGCAAATGCCAGATCTGCCATGTCCGATGAGGAAAGTCGTGATGCCGCATCCTCCATCAATGGCTGGTAAAGCTTTGCCTGGTCTTCAACGTTTTGGTTTTCATTGTTAAAGAGGGGCCCCTTTTGCAGGTTTATCAAACGGGTCCAGAGCTCAATTTCATTTTTTCCATCCCGTTTTCCCAGCGCAGACAAATAATATGCTTCAGCCCTTTGATAATCATTGGCTGACTCCGTTTCAATACCTCTGATGAAATCAAAAATAAACCACTCCTGGCCAAATTTCGATTCATAGTAGTTCAACTTTTCGAGTGCTAGCCCTTTGTTTCCGGCCAGATTCTTTAAATTGAAATAGAGGCTTCTGATGACGTCATCGTATAGCATCAGGTATATTTCCCGACTGGTTTCATTGGATATGGTTTCAGGATCAACCGAGAGCATTTTCTCACAACTGGCTTGCCATTGGGCTGCTATTTCTTTATTGAAAGACAGATTGTTGATCGCGAGCCACGCTTCAGGAAAGTTTACTGCGCAATTGAGATAGATCTGGTTTGCCTTTTGGGTAAATCCCTCCTGTGTGGCGATCCATGCCTTGCCGGATTCCCCTTCAGCGGTATTCGGGTATTTCGCTGCCAGGTAGGCCCTGAGCCTGACTTTCTCTTCCATTGACGGAGATTCGATGCTCCAGGCAAGAAGTTCTTCTTTTGTCTTTCCCGCGAATGATGCTATATCCTGGGCATTCAATGATAGCCCCGCGAGTGCCGAAATGGTAAAAATGACGGCTTTTAAGAGTGTTTTCATGACTAAAGGGTTATGGTTCAGAGAATATTGAATCCTAAAAGCATAAAATTAAAGATTTTCTAACATAAACTTACTAATGTACCGTTAACCTTCAATTTTGGCATGTTTTGTTAAACAGTTCTGTTTCAATACAAAAGGAGATGTCCTATAACTGCATAAATTTCTTGAAGCTAGTGGAAGACAATGATTATTCTCCGGTACATTTTCAGATTATGATCCGATCAATAAACCCCATTATAAATATTACTCGGTAAAGGCATAATGACAATTGGTATTCTTTCCCATGTTCAGATGTTTTAGCCTCTATGTTTTCGCAAAAATTGGTCCATTAAAATTGAAAATAGGTATTCCATGCCAGCTTGACGCCTGGTTTTTCCGTCCTTTTTCGCCCTCCCCCCATGGTGCAGTTTTCTGAATGATCTGGTTTTCACCCCGTGTAGCTTCGATTTCAAACTACTGATTCCCATTACCTGGTGCATAGACCTGCTTCACCCGGAGGATTGCCGGGCGCTTAAAGGTGATCCTAAAATCAACCTGGGATCAGATCCTGGCGGTGGTCTGCGTAACCAGATATCGCGGCGTTTCAATTTTTTTGGAGCCTGGAATAATCTCTTTGACCCCTTCCTTCTCCGGAACAGCTCTTTCATTTCGGATTATGATTGGCGACCAAAATTAAAACCCAAGTTATGAAACGCGTATTTCTACTCACCACTTCGCACTATAATCCTGCCGGTCCCGATTTCGCGCCCCTATGTCTGGTTTGGATCGGTCTTGACGATGACCATACCATTACGTCGGGCAAAATTTATCAATCGTACAATTTTCCCAAAATGCTTTCCCTGGCTCACAAAATTGCCCAAACCTTCAATTTGCCGTTAACGGTGCTTTCGTCAGACCCGATAATCGAGGTAATCTATTCGAGGGAAAGGGGTCCTCCATGACTGGCTCACCGGTTAGCCTTACGATCCCAATTGCCTGAGCAAGAGAGTTTTTATCGAGATCTGAATATGGGAATTAAGGCCTTGTGTATGATCCCTGATTTTACCATTTCCAATATTGTTTAATTATACAATTCACTTTTATGAAAACTTTTGAGAAGATCTATTTGGGAAAAGGGAAGAAGGTTACCAATCTCAGGATTGTGAAGCTAACCCTCAAACTGGAGGATGTCATGTCAATCGCTTATGAGTTTGAAGGGACTCATTATTTAACCTTCGAGGTCGCTGAAATGCTGAAACCAGATCAATTCGGCCGGACCCACACAGTCTATTACAGGAAGGCAATTGAAGACCAGCCAGCACCAGAACCGGTAACGTTAAAACCGGCAAAGAAACCCGCAATAGATAAAGCCGTTGCGGTTTAAAAGAGGGCCTCGAAAGGGGCCTTCTTCATTTCCCATCCACCATAGGCGTGCCAGTTGCTTAAACAAACCCCAAGGGCATGGGTGAACACTAATGAACCTATTAATGAATAATCTTGCTGAAGTCAAGATCACTTACTCCGCCAAGATTCCGGCTTGTGACAGGATCAAGATCCGCAGCAGCCAGGATGCCAACCAGGCATTACGGCTGATATGGCCATCCTTTGAGCACCGCGAATTCTTTTATATCATGCTCCTGAACAGATCCAATCAGATATTGGGATTCTCTCAGATATCCATGGGTGGAATAGCTGGAACGGTTACCGATGTCCGGATCATCTTCCAAACTGCCATCAAGGCTAACGCATCGGGCTTGGTATTGGCTCATAACCATCCTTCCGGAAACCTCTCGCCAAGTGAAGCCGATATCAAGATCACCCAAAAGGTCAAAGATGCCGGGAAGCTACTGGACATTTCGGTCCTTGATCATCTGATCATCACCGAGGAAGGGTACCTATCGATGGCTGATGATAATCTCATGCCAAGCTAAAAATCAATGAAGGCCCTTGTGGTCTTCATTTTTTTGCCAGCAAACCCGTTTCGGCCAGGTTGAGCGCCGCCCTTTCCCCGCTTCGAAAAGTAACATAATAAGGATTATAGAACTCTCTGAATAATAGCATTCTTGGGTCAGTCCTATAATCATTATTATGTGTAAATTTCTCCCCGCTCGGAGGCGCTCTCACTGGACTCACGGCTTGCAGATGCTTTGCATCCTATGGAATCATACAAAAGGAAACACCGGTCAACAATGCAGTCTCGCTGAATCTGTACCACTGGTTCTAACAGGGCCAAGCCGGATGACCAGTTGATATCAAGAGCCAAAGAAACCCGGAATCGCCTTTCTGATAAGCAATGCCTCAACTGTTGTCTACAAAGAACTCCTGTTGTTTAAACCGATGTCAGCTTCTTAGGGCCCCTATTCGAGAATCAGGAATAGGCCGGGGGCAAGAGCAACCCCGGATACCGTCTCTGAAAACCCTATAGTAGATTCCCTCGGGTTCTTATTTAAGTCAAAAGATACATAGCTGATTCCGGAAGAGGAATGAAAATAAGGTCATGGAGGCTCAACCTATGCACATTCATGTCCAGGTTAACCTCCTACTGCCAGCCTTTGAATTCAGTCGATGCCGGTTAATACAACCCCAATTTATATAGCTACGGCTCTGTAGGAGCACTATTGCCTCCGGATGGATATATCCTCCGGCTGGTGTTAAAAATGGCCTCACGGTGACATGGTGAAGGAATTGGGCATCCTTCGTAGCTCATTCTCTCAACAAGCAATAGGAATACTGCTCCATCAATCCCCTTAACCGCAAAATAATGCCTGGCCAGAACCCGTCAAGGGCATGTAAATGCCGTCCTCCCCACTTATCCCATAACGGCACCCTTGACAGGACCCGGACCAGGCCTTGAAGAGCGTTTAAGACGGATTGATGGCATACTGTATCGATGAACCCTTTACTATAATTCTACCGGTAAGCATGTTTCGTCCATTGGTTGGCAATTGTGTGGTGATGGTCCAGGAGAATTCAAAATTAATCTGTTTACAGGCTCAAAACAACCTTTGAATCCTGTTACGGCTCGATCTCTTGGAATCATGAGGTCTGAACCCGGTCACTATGAAAACTCACCATATTTGCCTTCATGGTTTTTAAAATGGGTCCCATCTCTCCATATCGACCCGGGGGGGATCAGGCATGGGGGGGTGCCTTGCGTCAAAAACGTTAGTGTGGTTGCCAGGCTCGGCCATTTTTTTTGAAAAAAATTTTTTTGGTTTACGATTTCCGGTGGAATACCCTTCAGGTCGCTTATTGTAATTGTGATCAAATATCCTCCTAATATCCTCCCCATACAATTTGTCTGGATGACGGAAAAGCATCTTTCTAATCACCATAAAATCAGCCAATAAAACTTAGTAATACTGCCTCACACCAGAAAACAACTTTCAAGTCGTCCCTGCCTTAAGGAAAAGATCATATTTACATATTTCGATATGTGGTTGTTTCCCAATCGGAAATTTCAATACAACTGGAAAATTTCACTTCACACTTCCCAAAACGGATTCATTTTTCTCGGCCATTTCAACTTCATAATGTGATCCTAATCTCTATGGGGTCAGTTCCCCGAACCTCGGCTTCAAAAGAAGCAATACTTTGTCTTGATATCTCGAAAGTTTTGGTGTTAAGTAGCTAACCGTACTTACGTTTAGGTTTTGTAAAACCCAAACGTAAGTACAGCAATTAAATATTGCCATTTGAGGTTAATTTTAGCTTATCAAATGACGTTCGAGATGTTCACTGGGGAATTTTTTGTCTCTTATTCAAGACAACTCCCCTCACTTTTTCCTCAGGTCATTTGGAGCATACCTGGTAGGTACCTGGGTTCTTGACTCAGGTTCCCCTTCCTCTTCCCCTTCCATGCTCCGCTCCAGGAGAAGACGCGGGTGCTCCCCCTTTCCCAATACCCCATCTAAAGTTTCGATTTTTTTCCGACGGCGAAAATGCATTTTTGAACGGACCAAATCACACCCTGTTCATACAACTGATTATTGATAATCCTTATGATTCCGCTGCTATATCTCTGGGCCAAATGATAATCGCGAACATGAAGATTGAGGGGAATTCTGACCTTTTGAATTTCAAAATACTTTCCGCTTTTATCAGCATCTTTATATCCTTGAGCTACCGATGGACAGCGATTGATGATTTTTCCCAAGACCTGACAGGAGACAGGATAAAACAAAGGGAGATCAGTAGAATGTTTATTGGAGCGTCCCCCTTTAAGTTTTCGCTCGGCATCCTGCTGGTTCTCCCTTTTTTTTCTTATTTCTCTTTTTTTTGGCCTTCGGATAGGTAACAGATAGATGCAGATGGCAAGGCCACTTTAAGATCGAGAATATCAGCCTTGTTTAAACTCACAGACATTCTACGATTGAATTTTTTATGTTGCCTGATCTTATCCATCCCTTTAACATACAGAATTCCGGTTTTTGGGTTATAAATAATCCAACCCAGCTGGTTCAGCTTAAGTAAATAACCGTTTATTGTTTTGATACTTTTTATCTCAAGGTCGGCCATTATCCTCTGAACATTTTCATGATCCAATTTAACCTTGCCACTAAAATCGATTGTCAAGTGGATATTCCGGTGATGCTGACCCCCTGTCCGGTCATACTGACCCCCCTCAGGGATTATGGTTCAGAAAACTCGAATGACTGACAATTTTACCGATTTTTTCTTAGATTCTCACGCAATTCGATTCGATATGCGGTATGCACCAACCTATCTAAAATTGCATCCGCAATAGTTTCCTCTCCCAAGACATCATACCAACTTGCGACAGGTAACTGACTGGCAATGATTGTAGATGCTTTTCCATGACGGTCTTCGATGATTTCCATCAGATCCATTTGCTGCTGCTGATCCAGGTGGGTGAGGCCAAAATCATCGATGATCAGCAAATTGGTCTTCGAAGTAGTTTCGAAAAACTTGTAAATAGTTCCTTCTTTTCGGGTGATTTTAGTTTTCATCAAAAGCTTTTGGAAGTTGTAATACGCCACCTTATAGCCTTGAGCGCAGGCCTGATAACCCAGACTGGATACTAAAAAGGACTTCCCGCAACCGGTTGAACCGGTGACCAGAACAGCCTGTCCTTTAGAAAGATACTCTCCCGTGGCCAAGGTCATGATCAACCCTTTATCCAAGCCTCGGGAAGCATCAAATTTGAGTTCTTCAATCGAAGCCTGGTAGCGGAACCCGGCGTTCTTACGCAGGCGTTCAAAACGATTGTTGTTTCGATCTTGTTCTTCGGCCTGTAAGAGCAGTTCCAGACCTTCGCTCAGGGTGAGTTCATTTTGCCTTCGGGTTTCCAGCAAAGCTTGCCAGCTGCGGCCCATCCCGTGTAACCGCAGGCGGCTTAATTGTGATTCAATCTGCATCATAAATACTTAAAATTAAAAGGTTAAAAATCAATAGTTGCTTGTTTGTAATAGTCTCTTCCTCTGATGTTAGGATGAACTGGCAACGGTTTTCCCGGTGTTGCTTCCGGCTCGTCGGTCATCTTGTTATTAATGATATTTAAGACAAACCGGTACGAGTATTTTTGGTACTCAATGGCGATCAGGCAGGCCTTGGAAAAGACATCCGCCTCAGTTTTCCTTTCCAAGCTCATTAACCCATCGCAAGTCCGATACAGTTGCTCCGGATGCCGATTCTGTTTAAAAAGAAGTTCCACGAGTTGATAAAACACCGCAGATTTTGACTTGGCTTTGTCCAGGTAATAGCTCGGACTACGGTCATTATAGTGCTGGTGTGCAGAGCACAGGTGCTCTTTAACACTGCTATATTCTCCGGGTTTGTCATCCCGTACATGTAAAGCAACTTGCTGACCTTTAGCGTAAATATGGACCATGGTCCGGGTATAGATTACTTTCACTTTTGATCCGATATGCACGTAGGGAACACTATAATAATGCTTGTCCTGATAAAGTAAAATGTGATTGTTTTTAGCCACCGTCAACTCCCGGTAATACTTTAACTGAAAGGGTTCTTCAGGCA
>CAIXKO010000569.1 GCA_903919925.1 uncultured Bacteroidota bacterium
GAAAAGCCAATGGAGGAATCGGTTTTTTACGCTTTGAGGGATGCTCTCCAATTTGAAATCTACCTGAAACCGGATGAAAAAGTGATCGGGTTTTATATTTCAGAAAGCAGAACTCCGGCAGTGGTAAAGAAACTTATAACCCGTTCACCCGTCAAGAGCAGAAGCAACGGGAAAATCACATTCAATACTCCCCGGCTTGAAAAGATTTTGGTTGACCTCTTTTCTGATGAAAAACTCTTTTATTTTTATCAGGGGGCAGAGCTTGCATATATCTATGAAAATGCAATCAAAAACTATGCGCTAAATTACACCAAACTGTTCAGCTATGCCAGAAGGAGAGAAAAGGAACAAGAAATCAGGCAGTTTATGGCAACACACATGAATCCATTGGTAAAGAGAATCTTACAATGATTTTGGAGAAGTGTATCACAGAAGAATGGCTGGAGTCATTCAACAAAAAGGGTAAGGATAAACAGATTGATAAGATCATTCTCGAAAAGATGATTTATGCTCTTCATCTTGTGGAAAGTTTGCAGACAAACGGACTGGATTTTGTGTTTAAAGGCGGGACTAGCCTTGTTTTATTATTAGCTGAAGGAAATAGTTTCCCAAAGTTTTCATTGCTTTGCTAAACAGGAAATTGAATATCGAAAGAATAGCGAAGATTCTGTGAATTTTAACCAAGATGCTGTTCTGAAAGATACGATTGATACCTGTTTGATTCTTGCTAAACGAGGTGCTGGAAGTGCTGATTCACATAAGAAATACGAAGAACTGCAAAAGGGAATTAAGGCATTCGGTACAGGTTATTTAATGGAAGGAAATTTCAGAATGGATGAAGCTATTCCTGCTGCTGCCAGAGTAGCATATCTGGCAGCAAAAATACTTGCCGGCAATCTGTCACCCTTGGTTCGGTTTGAAGAGCAGGAAATTAAAACCCCAATACCATACCACTCTTCCACCGGAACCGTGATCCTGAACTTCTCCTCAACAGGATGGATTATCCATCAGACTAATAATTCAAGAAACAGGGTGGTTACAAAATCAAAATTGGTTTATCCAGAACAACTCTGACAGGAAATTGTATAGGATATAAATGGTGTAGTGTTTTTTGATTTTGAGAACAAATAAAACAAAAACAACATTATATGTCAGTAAGAAAAACGGAAAGCAGAATTCCTGGTGGATTCACTTCTGATGATCTGGGACTAAAAGCGGTGTCGGCAACCCATGCCAATGTGATCCTGGTGTCCTTTTTATCTTCACCCACAGCCGCACGTAGAATACAAAATTATGTAGTGTTTGTTACCGATGCCGCTCTGGCAGCCACTGTAAATACTTATGAATGGAGCTTTACCAATGGCGCGGTTACCACCCAAACAACATCGGTTGGAATTGCAGGGTACACTCCAACCAATATTGGCATGCTAACCGTAACGGTAAATCTGAAAAATGCGGCAAATGTCACCTTACATTCAGTAAATCTAAGTCAGCAGGTTATTAGTTTAAATGAGGCGCTTGAATTAAAAATTGAACAGGAGGAGAATAACTTTCCAGGAGCCGGCAACCCGGAAACTTCCCGCGAAATGATCAATGATATCCGGCCCTATATACATGCTATACTCCCACCGGCAAGCAATGATGTATACAACAGGGCATTATCGTCACTTGGTTATGCCAGGATATTACAAACACCACAATTACGGAGAAATCTGTTAATCGAGGATTTAGCCAACATATTAAATACCCAACCGGCTAACTTTTATGCTCAGGCCAAAGAAGGCATGGGCTTATGTAAAACCCGCCCCCAACTGTTAGCCATGTTTGCAGATAATCCGGCCAGTGCAGGGCATACTTATCTCGATCCTGCCGCTTTGGAGCTGGCTGCCGGTGCTAATGCTGCTACCCGCACTACTAATGCAGCAGCCATTGAAACCGCATTCAATGCATTAAGCGTTGATGTACAAGTAGATTTATTTAATCTTCTTCGTTTCCCTAAAAGCCATGTTGCCATGGCAAAAAAAATAGCAGATGGGTTGAACAGCCGGTATTTTGCCGGCACCGGTATCGGTGCAACCCTGGGCATTACTGCTGATGCAAAAAAACTAATTACCGAGTATGAAACTGGCCCGATAGCCTTAGGCACCGGGCCCACTGCATTGGCAACCACCACCTTCAGTACTTCGGTATTTAATTTATTCAGCCATGCGGTGTGGACCGTTCCCGTTACCCTGATGTCCGGAACTGCCGGCGCATCGGCCGGTGGAACAACCACCCCGGCTACGGTGGGTATTCCGGAAAAATTACCTTCATTAACCTTTATCGCCCATAAAGATACGGAAGCGGGCTTTGGACCAGGCAGTGAAGGCTTTTTACGCCTGGCCTTTTTATATCACGATAGTTTTGCCTTAAATCCACAGGTGATACGTTCTTTCGAAGACCTGATCAGTACGCTCAGTGGAGCAACTACGGCCATCACCCGCTTACGTATCGTAACTCATTTTGGTACAACCGCTGGCACAACTGACCTTACTGGAAAAGGAATTATGTTCCTTCCATTTTTTACCGGTCAAACTCAAAATAATGGAACCAGTGCGGTAAATAATCAAACCCATGCTGAGCATTTTAAATATGGCGTAAGTGACGATGAAGGCATTAAGGCTCAATTTGAATTAATCTACTTCCCGGGATTTGCAGCTGATTTTCTCTCCCGCTTAACCATGAACACGTTTTCCGATTCCACGCAGCGCCCCTACTATCAGGCTATATTTAGATATTTACAAGGAATAAACCATGCATCATTGGTGCCATTTGGACTGGATCAAGGGGACAGCCCTTCTGCAGATGTTTTAACCATTATGAAATGGGCAGCCAACCTTTTTGTGTTAACTGAACCCACTTTCTCTATTCAGGTGCAGGCCAGCAATCCGGGCGCAGTGGCAGCAAGTAATATACCTGCCCTGGTTAAAACAGCCTTCATTAATTTTGTGAATACAAAATTGGATAGTCTGGCAACCACATCAGGACCAACTACTTCGACAAACATTTCCGCTTTAGCCAACGCTTTCCGAACGCTAACATTAACCACTCTCGATGCCCATAATTATAATACACCCGGTCCGTATTTTTTATCATCTGTATATCTCGATAATCACGATGTATTCCGCACCCAGCTTGCCACGGTAAAGAACCGTTTGAATAATAGTTTTGTAGATATCCGCGGATGCCGGGTTGGACAGGATACTAATTTTATGCAGGCGATACGCGGTTTCTTTGGTAACGCCGGAACCGAACCTACCATCAGCGGCCCTGAATGGTACCAGCAAATCGGAAATATCGCAGCGTCCGGCAATTCTGCCGAATCGGTTATGGATGGCTATTTTAATAATGGAATTCCGGATACTCATATTACCGGTCCTGATGTCCAGCGTGAATATTCAGCCTGGGCCGGCCGGATAGGTATTAATTCTCAAATATCCTTTTGGACCAACCTGTTCAATGGAAATGCCTTCGACTTGATTTCACTGACCTGGCGCTCGCTGCTCCCGCCTATCGGAATGGAATCCGCACGCTTAACCGCATTGGCCACCCAAAATTACACGGACGCAATCGGCACCATAAAAAACATTTTTCATATTGCTGCAACTGCGTCACCAATCGCGGCGGATTGCACTATATTTCAAACCAATTCATTCCCTTCCATCGCTGCTTTGATTGCCATTCAAACGGCTGTTACGCCATTGACGGATACTTCGCCTCAACCAACGCTGCAAACGCAACTCACCGCGTTAACCACCATGGCAACAGCATTATCTGCTACTTTGCCTGCCGCACCTTCCCCCTTAACCATCGCTCATTTAACCACTTGCATAGATACACTGAAACTTCGGTTGGTGACCTTATCCGGAATTGCACCACTGATTACCAGTATTAAAACCAGACTGACTGATCCCAAAGCCGGTTTCCGGTACCAATTGGATATTGGCTTACCCATTATTCTTCAATCGGCTGCACATGAGGATGATACCCGATTATTGTATTATCCCGATCTCCAAACGAATGCATTGAAAGCGTTCAAGAAAATTCAGTTTGAAGGGCCCTTGCCCGCTGCAACACTCACCGCTATCAATGGAATTAATCCAACCGGTACCGTGGCACTCAACAACCAGGGTACAACCGATCCTAATGATGATACTTTCACTGATCTCGGTAAGGGATTGGCCTACTCCAGGTTAGCCAGCAACCATTCCAATACACAAACGGCTGTTAACCCATCTGAAGAGTTTCATGCACATATCATAACCGAACCCGTTTAGCCATGCCTGAAAATAATGTATTAAACAGCACCTTGCTGGAAATTTCGAGAGCCATTCAACCGCTCTCTGAAATTACTAATGCATCCAAAGCTACTGATCTGATGAAGAAGCTTGGATATGAGTTGCCGGCAGCACAAACCTTTACCGGAATTCCGGTTTCCCTGATTGGGAAAGTTGCTGCAATTGCCGATGATATCCGGGCACTTGCTGATGCAGGCACGGATGAAGATAAATTAAAAGCGGTTCTCCAGTTGGCATCCAAAGTTGCTGAGGTTAGTGTTGAGATCGCCGATATGGCTCAGAATATGCAAAGTGCCGGTGCAGCCGTTGCTGCCTTTTTTACCAATGCTCCAATCGATGAAATCCCCCGCCGCTTATTGGATTATATCGTGGCTGTTTACCTCGAAACTTTTTATAGCGGACCGTACTACTTTTTCTTATTGGTTGGTGTCGTCGACGAAATTGAAATGACAGCCGATGCCGCTATTTTTCAACCCGATTTTACCCTTCGAAAAATAGGGTGGGAGCGTCTTCCTAAATACGTTAGCGAACCGCTCAACTTATCGGAAGAGATTTATGCCTGGCAAACTGATTTTAACAGCGATTTATTCTTAACCCGGTTAGAAAAATTATTACGGGGCTTTATTTTGCCCGGCGGAATTTATGATCAAAATCCAAAATCCAAAACCGGGTTAGGCAATACGACCGCTGGAACAAAGGAAATTCGAATACCCATTTTTCAGGCAGGAAATTCACCGGAATTATACAGTCAATTCGGGGTGGTCCTTTCAGGTGCCGAGGCAAAACCGGGCAAGGGTAAAGGGTTGGCCCTGATGCCGTATGCTCTGGGCGGATCTACCCTTCCGTTTAGCCTGAACGAAAAATATGATATCGTTTTAGAAATTAAAGCAGGAATCGATAATGGCCTGGGAATTATTCTCCGACCGCCTCTGAGTCTGGAATTCATCACTAATCTGTTTACCGCACCGGGATCAGTGGGCGATTTTGAAATAAAAGTTACCTTAAAAAAGAAAGATGGTCAGGATACGGAAACTTTCCTGTTTGGCTCGGCAACAACCTCCCACCTTTCCATTAAAGGTATTGAGTTTACCGTATTCTTTACCAAAAAACAAAGCGATACCGATTTTGGTTTTGAATTTGAAATCAAAAATGGGAAGGTAGTTGTTGGGGTGGAAGGTGCCGATGGCTTTATTGAAACCCTCCTTTCCGGTATTCACATGGAAATGGATTTTGGCTTAGGGGTCGGGTTCACCTCAAAAAGCGGATTTTATTTCCGGGGCAGCGGAGGATTGGAAGTATCTATTCCCCTGCACCTGAGCCTGGGTCCTTTAAATATTGATAACCTCTTACTTCGGTTAACCCCTGTAGATGGCACCTTTCCGTTGGTTGCCGCTACCACTTTTAAAGTTGAATTAGGTCCGCTGCAAGCCGTGGTGGAGAATATCGGGGTTAAACTAACCCTCAGTTTTCCTGACGGCGGAGGGAACATGGGGCCTGCCAATTTTGATCTGGGATTTCAACCACCAAATGGCGTTGGTTTATCCATCAATGCCGGTGCCGTTATGGGCGGTGGTTATTTATTCTTTGATTTCGAAAAAGAAGAGTATGCAGGAGCATTGGAATTAACTATTGCCGGATTTATTTCCGCAAAAGCTATCGGAATTATTACAACAAAAATGCCCGATGGTAGCAAAGGATTTTCATTGCTCATCATTATTACCGCTGAATTCAGCCCGCCGTTCCAGTTGGGATACGGTTTTACTTTAAATGCGGTGGGCGGCCTCTTAGGTTTAAACAGGACCATGTTGCTCGATCCTCTCCGCGAATCGGTTCGCAACGGGGCCGTCACCAGTATCATGTTTCCGCAAAATGTGGTGGCAAATGCCGCTCGCATTATCAGCGATCTGAAAGCCATTTTTCCTCCCGAAGAAGGGAAATTCCTGATTGGTCCGATGGCTAAAATCGGGTGGGGAACACCTACACTGATCAGCTTATCTCTGGGGTTAATCATCGAAATACCGGGGAATATTGCTATTTTAGGAATACTCAAAATTGCCCTTCCGGAGGAGCGGGTACCCCTGGTGCAAATACAGGTATTGTTTGTAGGTACGCTCGATTTCGATAAGAAAATGCTGACTTTCGATGCCAGCCTGTACGATTCCTTCATTCTGTTTATGACACTCGAAGGCGATATGGCCGTGCGTTTGAAATGGGGAGATAATCCGGATTTCCTGATAACCATTGGCGGCTTCCATCCTTCCTACACCCCGCCGCCATTGGCTTTGCCTACATTAAAGCGTTTAGCTATAAATATCCTCAATACCTCGGTGGCAAAAATCAGGGTGGAATGCTATCAGGCTGTAACATCGAATACGGTACAATTTGGGGCCAAAGCCGACTTGTCCTTCGATTTGGAAGTATGTGCCATTAAAGGAGATATAGGTTTTGACGCACTCTTCCAGTTCAACCCTTTCTACTTCATCATTTCCTTATCCGCCAACTTTTCACTGAGTGCAGTAGGTATCGATATTTTAACCGTTCACGTGAGAATGTCACTCGAGGGCCCAACACCCTGGAGAGCAAAAGGTACAGGCAGCGTCTCTGTTTTATTCTTTGATATATCCGCCGACTTTGATATCAGCTGGGGCGATGCAAGCAATACATCGTTACCGAAAGTTATCATACTCCCTGAATTTATTAAAGAATTAAATAAGCGCGAAAACTGGAGCACCGTATTAACAACCGGCAAAAATTTATTGGTTACCCTGCGTAAAATGGACGAGGAGGAAACAGATCTGATTTTACATCCGGCTGGTTCATTGGTTGTTCAACAAAAATTATTGCCACTCAAAGTAGAGTTCGATAAGGTAGGAAGCAATCAAACGGAGGATATTAAAAAGGTTGAAATTACCAGTGCCGTTGTCGACGGAACCGATTTGCAGCACTCCGACGTAAAGGAATTCTTTGCGCGTGCACAATATCAAACCCTCAGCGATGCGGAGAAATTATCTAAACCTTCGTTTGAGCAAATGCCGGGTGGGGCTCAGATTTCATCTAACAATAACAAGGCCCAAAATGGTAAAATGGCCAGGAAAAATGTAGCCTATGAAATTACCATCATTGATAAGGAACCTAAGAAACCTTTTAAAAAGGGTATTCTATACAAGCCAAACGATATCCTTTTTACTCATTTCTTAAAAGGAGGCAGCGCTTCAAAATCGATGCTCTCCAAGAGCCATCACGCTAAGTTAAAACCATTCGACGATAAAATTAGTGTGACACAGGATGGTTATAGTGTTGCTTTTCAGTCAAATAATAAAGCTTTTAATTCCGCGGCAATATTTGCGAGTGAAATGGAGGCGACTACATATTTGAATCAGCAACTCCGCACCAACCCTAATTTGAAAAAGGATCTGCACATTATTCCTAACTATGAATTACAAGAATTATGAGCGATAACTTAGCCAATTATTCCTTTTTGCCCTGGCTGCGACAAGGACTGTCCAATAACATACCTCAGGCCGATAATGATCCTGCGGTTAAACTGAGGGCAAGTATCGACGTTCAGTTACTGGTTACTCCAACCTTATTGAATGGTACGGCCGGTGCAGACGAATCCGTTATTCAGAATGTAAAATTATATGGTCCGGGCGATATTGCAGGCATCGATTCAAAGGCGGTGGTAAAGGTGGAGCCCCGTAATTGGATAACCAATTTTGAGCCTAACTACTTACCGTATATTGATTTTTACGAGGAGGATTTTCCATGGCGATATACTCCTGCCAAGGCTGCCGGTGATCGGTTGCGTCCCTGGATAGCCCTGGTAGTTTTGAGTGAAGATGAATTTGAAGATGGAAATAATATGCAGGACAAACCCCTCCCATATTTTAAATTCAGGGAGGGAATAAAGGCAGCCGATGTTTTTCCTAAACCGGAGGAGCTTTGGGCATGGGCGCATGTACATGTAAATAAAGATTTATCCGATGGGGCCGATCCTGGAGCAGCCAGTGAAAGTAGCGTCAACAACCAAATTAATGCAATTATTTCCAGTGATCCTGATAATGCATATTCCCGGATTATCTGCCCACGTAAACTGGTGGAAAACAAAGGTTACCATGCCTTTGTGGTCCCCTGTTTTGAAACGGGCCGGCTGGCTGGGCTAGGTTGCGATATACCTTCTGACACATCGGCTACTGCCTCAGCCTGGGGCGTAGGAACTAATATCGAATTCCCTTATTATTACCGATGGTATTTCAGAACCGGGAAAACAGGTGATTTTGAATACCTGGTGAATTTACTGAAACCACAGCCTGCCGATAAAAAGGTGGGTGTCAGGGATATCGATGTCATACATCCCGGTTCCAATTTGCCGGGAATTACCAATGAGGATTTAAATGGCGTTCTAAAACTGGGTGGCGCCCTCCGGGTTCCTTTCGATACCATGGAGGAACAGGATAGGGCGGAGGTAACTAAATATGATGAATGGGATGAAAACCCTTATCCCCATGCCTTTACCGAGGCAATGGCTAATCGGATTAACCTGGCCGATGATTATGCGAAAGCATTTAAAACGGTTCAGGAAGCTAATAAAGATGCCGGCATTGTTTCAGAATCGGATTACGATAGCGGTGATCCTGATCCTGTAATAACTTCCCCATTATATGGACGTTGGCATGCCCTGCAGGAGCGTTTGCTAAATGATACTTCAGGTGCCGGACTTCCGTATAATAAAAACTGGATACATGAATTAAATCTGGATCCCCGCTTCAGGGTGGCTTCCGGGTTAGGTACTAAAGTGATCCAGAAAGGCCAGGAAGAATATATGCAAGCTGCCTGGGAACAAGTAGGTGACGTGATTGCCCTGAACAATAAAATCCGGTGGGCCCAGGTTGCTAAAGAAGTTTCATTGAGCTGGTACACAAAGCATATTCTGCCTCTGGAAACCGCTAAGGCTTACTCGTTTACGGCTCCAGTGCAAAAACGGGTGATGTATCAGTCTCTCACGGTAAGAAAGCATTTTGAGGAAAGCAAAATTCCTGCAGTTGTTTCCAGCGGTGCCTTTCGAAGCATAAGCCGGCCACGCGGTCGTTTTATGCAGCGCCTGAATTTTACTTCAATGGCCACTCCCTTTAACTTCGCCGAACGTATCAATAATGATGAAGTGATAATTGTGCCACCTAAAGCAGAGGTTAAAGGCGGTATTAATTTGCCCGATATTGCTGAACAACTTAAACCCAAAAAAATTCCTCCAAAAATTCAGGAATCACTAGAGAAAAATAAGTTTCTGCTGTATTTGTTCCTGGGATTAGCTATTCTTTTCTTTATCCTCGGATTAATATTTTTCAAACAATTAAAGATTGCTCTGGCCTTCTTAGGTTTGTCGGCACTAGCCCTTTATATCTATAATTTGCTCAAAAAATGGAGGAAACAGATTAAAGATGCTGAAATGCTTTCACCGGAGAGCTTTACCCCGGAAGCGGTTCAGGAAATGCCAAAAAGCCCTGACTTCACCATCTCTTCCCCGGGTGCTCCTTCAAAATTTGTGACCGGCGGTGTTGCCGATAGCCCTGAAGCTACCCGTTTTAAGGCGGCCCTCACGGATGTGTTTAGCTTAACCGATCTGCATTTTGATGAACCCGTTAGAAAGAAAATTAATTTCAATGAGGTGATTACCAACATGGTAAAGTCCTTGCACCCTGGTTTGACCATTCCAAAACGAACATGGGCCGGGATTAATATCCCCTCCAGGATTAAAGATAATTTTAAGGAATTCTTTGCTCCGGTGATGGTATATCCCGAAATCGATGTTCCTATGTACAAGCCCCTGGCGGATATGTCGTCGGAATTCTTTTTGCCAAATATCAAATTGATTCCGGAGAATAGTATTACACTCCTGGAAAATAATCAGAAATTCATTGAGTCTTATATGGTGGGTATTAATCATGAAATGTCGAGAGAACTTTTGTGGCGCGAGTATCCAACCGATCAGCGAGGCTCCTACTTCCGTCAATTCTGGGATGTCACCAGTTTTTTACCGCCCCAACCGGTGCCAGCCAATATCAAGGAGCAATTGCGGGATATTCCCAAAATTCATACCTGGTCCAAAATCAATACCGGGCTAAGCAACCCCGGTGATCCGGAATCTCCATTAAAAAATGAATTGGGTCAGCATAATCTGCGTGCTGCAAGCAGTGGTAAAACACAACTGGTTTTAGTGATACGCGGTGAACTTCTGAAAAAGTATCCAACAGCAGTTGTTTATGCCAATAAAGCTGATTGGGGATTGAACACCGGCGGTGCACCGGACGTAAAAGAGGAACGACGGTTTGCTGAATTAACTGCTGCAGAGAGCCTTAATCCCCCAACCACCAAAATTAAAACTCCATTATTTGAGGCTAAAGTAGAACCCGATGTTTATTTCTTTGGCTTCGATCTGGATGATCAGGAAGCCAGGGGAACGCTCAATCCAACTACCACCGCTGATGATCCGGGTTGGTTCTTTGTAATTAAGGAAAGACCGGGCGAGCCCAGGTTCGGATTAGATATTGAGAAAGCTAAAAACGAAAGTGGAATAGAGCGATTAATAAATTGGAACAATCTAAGTTGGCCGGATATCGGAACTGCTGATGGAGATTGCATCGAACTCAATAAAACGATCAGTTTCCAAACGTATAATGCGGCTATCGACCAGGAAAACAAGCCCAATCCTGATGATGTTCAGGCAAAATGGAGCCCATCTGCCAATGCTGCTGAGCTGGCCTATATATTATACCAGGTGCCGGTATTGGTAGGCGTACATGCATCAAGGATGTTACCTAAAAAAGATTAACCCATGAGCGATTTAAAGAA
>CAIXKO010000570.1 GCA_903919925.1 uncultured Bacteroidota bacterium
AGGTAAAATGTGTTTCTGAATCCGACAGTAAATTCAAACGGCTTTTTGTAAAAAGGGGTTGGAATGGTATAATTCAAGCTGGTTTTCAGGTTACTTAAACCAAAGATCAGGCTTAAAATAAATAGTATTATTGAACCAATGAAAAACTGTTTGTAAATCAAAAACAGCAGAAAAGGAATGGAAGATAACAGGTTTTCAATTATTCTGACTAATTTATAATGTGCATTTTTGAAGCACAATTTGAGAAAATCATTTCTTCCTGTTTCCGAAAGTTGCGATGTTAGCGATAAGGAAATGAATAAATAAATATATGGGGCAAATTTGGTCTGATAAAAAAGGAATAACGAAAGGGTGGGGAAAGCCGCAAAAATAAGCAAATAGCCGAATACAGGCTTAATACCAAAGTCTTTAAGCCTTCTGTTGGTCATTTTGTATTGAAGAATAAAATATTCTTTCATTTCAAATCTGTTGGGCTTTTTTATTGATTATTTTAATACTCCTTGGTAATTACAATCTTACCATATAAAATCTGCTTCGTGGTTTTTAAGAGATAAAGATATACTCCTTGAGGAAGCTTGCTATCGTAATGGATTATTTTAGCCATCGAATGATCGATAAATCCGTCAAATACCCGATCAACCAAGGTACCGTTCATCGTGAGAATATCGAGAGTAGTTTTGGAACTCTCATCCAACTTTAAAGAAAAGTTTACCATTCCGGGGGAAGGATTGGGATAAGCCATGATTTCCACACCGGGAGCAGTATTCAGAGAAATTTCTCCAATTCCGGTAACCAGTTCGTTATTAATATTGAAGGCACTGTTAATGATCACATTCCCATTGGCCGGGTTCAATTCTGCCGATTTGTTTGCTACCCAGTTGGCGGAACAGTACAAAATTGCACCACTCCACAACGTGATTGCTATACCATCGTTTGTGCCAGGAATTCCCCTGTCGGTCAGGTTTATTTTCAAGTTCAGATTTTTTGCCACCTCAACAGGTGATAACGGATTGGTGATATCGGACAGGTTAGCCACGCCAATGAAACCACCTGTTTGTGATAGTGAGTTATCGATATTAACAGCAACATCGGTAATGCTGGTGCTCCCAACCTGATACACCTTTAGAAAACCGTTAACTGACCTTCGCAGAATCAAGGTAGAGCGGCCGTTGAGAATAGTTCCCTGTTCATCAAATTTCACATTAAATCCAAAGTTGATCGTTTTCCCGTTATCCGGCGCATACCTGCCCGATGGTTGGGTGGGAATAACAGATCCGCCGCCGGTTATATAATCCCCGGTTGCTTCATATACCTCAACCACTGTGTTTTCCGAGGCTGCATCGCGGGTGTAGCAATTATTGACCACCATACCAATCAGGTAATCGCCGTGCTGAACGTTGGTCCAATTCAATACAGCGGTACCTGATTTGATATCCAACGGATTGACCAATGTAACCGGTGCGGTTCCGAGAACCGTATTGGTTTTCCGGTTCACAAATGAAACCGTTGCTTTGCTGATTTCGCCGGCAAAGGAATCGCCTCCTGGTTCCGAGGTAATATCGCGGACGGATGCACTGAGCAAAACGGTCGTTTTTCCGCCTGGGGTAACCGGTACCAGCAGGTCGCCTGTATAGGTAGTCCGGGCATCTTCCTGGGTGATTACAAGCGAGGTGGTTACCGGATTCGGAAGGACATGGAAGTTGATATCCACCTCATTGAAGGTAGCAGTCACCGGTTTTTCACCCGGAGACATTGCTCCGGCAAGGGTTTCGGTTAAAGTGGTAGTCAGGATGGCCACCAGATTGTTGCCCGATCGCACAAACGGGATGCTGGTATTGTTGAAAGCATCCTTCATAATTTGTCCGCCAATGGTAAATGTTGCTGATTTAGCGGCTGTTAAGGTATTGAATACCGGAGCTCCCCCGTTGATGGTGGCGGTTAAAACAACCTTGTCGCTATATTGTATGCTGCCTGGTGTAGCCATTACAGAGGTGCTTACGATGATTGCACCTGTTATACCGGCTCGTGCATAAGCGGTGGTATTAACCGTGTAATTTGGGGCATCCGGACCGCTTAGTGAGAGTCCTGTTGCGGTTACCGATTTATTGAGGCCCACATCCGGAGTATCGAAATTGGCAGTGCCGCCAACGTAGCTCACCACGTCACCGTTGATAACACCTGTCAGACTGCGGATCAGGATCACGGCGGAGGTATTGCCATCGTATTCCTTGTCTTCAGCTGTGATGGTGCCTATAAGGGCTTTTGGATCGATCACCCCGGTCAAAACATGACTAAAAGTAATCAGGTAGTTTTTCCCTCCGTTGCCGTCGTTCACTGACCCGGAAGTCAACAGAGTTTTATCGGTGCCTGCCATTTTATTATCGTACAACTGGATAAACCCGGGGGTATCGCCGGCAATCAGGGCAGGAGAAATTATTGGAAGCACCGCACAGGAACGGGAGCCGTCATAAAGTTTGGTTGCGGCTACTGGCATAACCGTTATTGGTTTAGCCGTGATGCTGAAACTGGCTGGGAAAAAAGCGATATCATAGTTAGTTCCTGCCGCCAGGGTACCGATTGTTATGGCATAAGGCCCCACATTTTTTCCTGTTTCCCGGCTGAGGGCACCGGTAAAGGTATCGGTGCCAATCAGTGACGGGGCAAAGGAATAGGCGAACACGGGATCGGCTGAGCCGTACACTTTAGTCTGACCCGTAATAACTGTTACAATCACCGGTTTAGGCGTGATGACAAAGGTTGCCGGAACAAAGGAAATGGTATAATTAGCACTGGCAGTAAGAGTTCCCCGTCCAATGGCATACGGGCCTCCGGCTACAGATTCTCCGGCTGCCCGGGCCAGAACCCCGGAAAACCTATCGCCGGCAACCAATTCCGGAGCCACGCTAAAGGTAAATTCCGGATCCGTGGTTCCATAAGTTTTGAATTGACCGGGATTTACCATTACCGTGATCCCTTTGGCAATAATCGTAAAACTCCGCGATACCATAGTCAGCCTGTAATTCGAACCTGCCGTGAGGGTTCCGATGGTTATCGGATAGCTACCGGCGTTTTCACCAGGTACGCGTGACAGGGCACCGGTAAAACGATCACCAACAAGTAGAGCCGGATTTACCGTATAACCAAGAACCGGGTCGGCGGAACCATACACTTTTGATTGCAAGGGTGCGGCGTAAACCGTTATTGTCATTGGATTAATGGTGAGGGTGCCGTTAATGAAACTAATCGTGTAATTTGATGAGGTCAGTCCGGCAGGGGTAATCACGTAATTACCAACAACTATCGCTCCCTGGCTGGATCCTCTGTAAGTTAAAGATCCGCCCAGAGAAGCTATTGTTTCACCGTTTACCAATCCCAGGCAGGTAATTCCGTTGCCCCCACTGTATGCCAGTCCATTATAAACTTTGCCGGCATGTCTGGCTGTAACGCTGAGTAATGCCCTGTTTATGGTAACGGTTACCTGCGTTCTGGTTGCGCTGGAGCATCCCGTGGTGGTACTAACCGATCCGGCCCATGCAGTGTAGGTTCCGGCAGGAATACCGGCTGGAGCTGCGGTTACACTGCCGCCTGAGGAGGCAGTGTACCAGATAACTGTTGATCCGGCAGGCGGGGTTGCGCTTCCGGTATGCGACAAACCATCATAGATTGCCGATATGTTTCCGGCCAAAGGCGCCGCTGGCAATGGGTTAACCGTCATTTTCACCACATTCGACTCTGCTGCCCCCGCCCATCCGCTCATGCAGGTTACCCTTGCAAGGCGTTTAAACCAGGTGGTAACGGTAATTGGGTCAGGGTTGTAATTGGCTGATGTGTATGATCCGGCAGTGATATCAGAAAAGGTAATATTATCGGTTGAACTTTGCCATTTATACTCCAGGGTGCCGAACTGACCGGAGGGAAGTTCAACGCTGGCGATTTCAGCAGGATCGAAACCGGTGCAACTGATTTGGTTACCGGCAATGATACCGCCGTTAACA
This sequence comes from uncultured Bacteroidota bacterium, assembly GCA_903919925.1. GTDB lineage: Bacteria > Bacteroidota > Bacteroidia > Bacteroidales > UBA12481 > UBA12481. The sequence goes on from CAIXKO010000570.1 coordinate 3,996, forward strand.
GGATTGGCGCATAGATTCCCTAATGCAAATTCACTGAATGATGTTAGCGCCACTGCATTGGTGTAATCCGGCGAGGTTGTGGCATAAGAAGCAATCGATCCTGCATCCTTTTTCAGCAGCACAACATTGCCTGAAGGTTCGTATCCGGTGGCATCCAGAGTTAACAGATACTGCAGATCAGTACCGCCCGCCTGGCCGATATCCCAGTATCGTGAGGCAGTCATTAAAGTGGTGCTGGCCGGCAAAGTACCGGTTAGCGGGCTTTCAAACTGTTCAGCGGTAACCACGCTGGTTCCGGTTAACCCGGTGTATTGAAAAGTTATGGGTCTGAAAATCCCATTCTTACCTAATGGAAAAACCTTTGAACCCAGGGAGGCGAAAGTAAGTGCAAGTTTTCCATCAACAAATTTTGAGGAGTTGGCATTCAGGAAAGTA
>CAIXKO010000571.1 GCA_903919925.1 uncultured Bacteroidota bacterium
AGTGAGGGACTTGCAGAAAATGATGAGGTTGCGTTGACCGATCCCTTCCTGAACAAGCAGGAAACTAATAAAAACGGCAAAACCAATTAATCCATTGAATATGAAAAAAATCAGGATTCTATTGGTCATTGCTTTGATCATTAATCTGTTCAGCTGCAGGAATCAATCGGAGGAATTCACGGTAATGAAGGGATTATTCCGGCAATCATTCACGGAAACAGGAGAGTTGGAAGCGATCAATTCAGTTGCCATCCTCATGCCGAGGATCAGGTGGGAATACGGGTACGAATTCAAAATAATGGAATTAGCTGAGACCGGGAAGCTGGTAAAGGTAGGAGATACGGTGATTCGTATTGATCCCTCTACTATCGAAAGAGTTATTCTAACTACGGAGGAAAAGCTGGAGGGCGAGCGCGCAGCCAGCAAGAAGCTTCAGGTGCAGATGGATAACAACATACAGGAATTAAATGCTCAGCTCAGGACCGAGCAGGCGATGTATGACCTGAAGAAGCTGGAACAGGAGCGCAGCCGGTTTGATACCGAAAAGAACCGCAAAATCAAGGAGTTGGATTTCCAGCAAGCCACCATCAGGATAGAAAAAATAAAACGGCAGCTGGCGCAGAAACCGATTATGGACAATTTTGATTTCAGGGTTCAGAAAATCAAAGAAAAGCAGGTTGAAGACGAGCTGGCAGGAGCAAAGGAGGTGCTGAAACAGATGTTGGTAACTTGTCCGACAGATGGACTTTTCCAGGCCGCTTATGATCGGCACACCTATCCTCCCAGGTATATCAAGGTTGGCGATCAGGTATCTACAGGAATGATGATTGCCAAAATACCCGACATCAACCACATGAAAGTGCGGACTTTTGTTCATGAAACGGATATTACCAAAATCTCCAAAGGTTTGGCGGTGCTGGTCAGGCTCGATGCCCTTCCGGACCTTCCTTTCCATGGAAAAATCACGGAAATCAGCAAAATATGTACAGCCAGGGAAAAGGATATGATTTTTAAGGTTGTTGTGGAGATCGAGGAATCGGATTTGCGTTTAAAACCTGGAATGACAGTAAGTTGTGAGTATATCTGCAAGGAGACCGATAATGCTTTATATGTTCCAAACAGCTGCTTGTTCAAAGAGGGAGGCAAATGTTACGTTTTCTTAAAAAATGGGGGGGCTACCGGTAAAACGGAGGTGAAGGCAGGCCCTGCAAACAGCCATCACACGCTCATTTACAGTGGCATAGAGCAGGGGGAGCCACTCATTCCGTTTGAAACCGTTCTGAATAAGAAAAACAGCTAAGCCATGCAGGTAAAAGAAGATGTTAGTAAAGCGATTGCTGGTCTTATTGACCATAAGTTCCGTTCATTTCTGACGATCCTGGGTATCATTTTTGGTACCGCCTCAGTTATTGCCATGATTTCCATTGGTGAGGGAACAAAAAAGCAGGCGATTGCCAAGTATCAGGATCTGGGAGTGAGCAATATCATTATCCGCGATAAGGATTTTACCGATGCCGAGCTGGAGGTAGTCAGGATGAAGTTTTCAAAAGGGTTATCACTCGAAGATGCCAATGTGATTTCTAAGGTGGTGCCCGGTGTGGTTAGTGTATCGCCGCAGAGTGAGGTCAAGATGGATGCAAAAGTGGGTGATCGTTCTGCAAAATCCTCGGTTATCGGGGTTACTCCCAGTATAGTATCGATTTTGAATTACCGGACCGATAAGGGCGAATTCATTAACGACGACCAATATAACAGGCAGTTGAAGGTGTGCGTGCTGGGAGCCGGCATTGCGCGCGAATTGTTCAGTTATGATAACCCGATCGGTAAAAGTGTTAAGGTAGATGATCAATGGTTTGAGGTAATTGGCGTGATGCAGCCGAAAGCGTTGTTCACCGAAACGGTTGGAGAGCTCGCCTCACGTGATTTGAACAGCGATATTTACATTCCATTATCCACGTTCAATAAGCGAATTCCAAAGGTAAATCCATTTACCAGCGAGGTTAAGCAGCTGACTGTTAAGCTTTCTACCTCGGAACAGCTTCTCCCTGCAGCAGCCGTTGTGCGCAGCTTGCTAAATCGGCGGCATTTTAATAATGACGACTTCAGTATTATCGTTCCGTACGAACTGATGAAACAGGAGGAGAAGGAGACGCGGATTTACAATCTGCTGCTCGCCTCAATCGCAGCGATTTCCCTAATTGTCGGAGGTATCGGGATCATGAACATCATGCTGGCATCTGTGTTGGAAAGAACCAGGGAGATAGGGATCCGCCGCGCCATCGGTGGAAAGAAACGCGATATTATGAGCCAGTTTGTTACTGAAGCAGTTGTACTTAGCGTAGCTGGCGGCATTATCGGTGTGGTACTGGGGATTTCACTTTCCCTGGGCATCGACTGGGCCACAGAGGTGCAAACCACTATTACTTTATACAGTATTTTGCTGGCATTTGGTTTCTCGGTACTGGTAGGCATCACCTTTGGATATCTCCCGGCCAAGCAGGCATCCAATCTGAGTCCGATTGAATCGATAAGACACGAATAAATCCAACAGACCATGATAACAATGATCAAATTCACCATTATATGCCTGGCGGCTATCGGATCAGTACTTGTTTCACCGGCCCAGGAAATATATCGCCTCGATCTGGAAACCAGTATATTGCTGGCCCGCCAAAAAAGTATCCAGATGCAGCTCCTTAACCAAAGGGTGCAATCCGCATCGTTC